>JAEWCK010000394.1 GCA_023390675.1 Pseudomonadota bacterium | reverse complement strand
GGGCTGCTCGCCGAGCCGCTCGCCCGGCTCGGCGCGCACGTCACCGGAATCGACGCCGCGCCCGAGAATATCGGCGCCGCGCGCGCGCATGCCGCGGCTTCGGGGCTCGCCATCGACTATGTCGCGGGCGGAATCGAGGACCTGCGCGGCCGACGCTTCGATCTCGTCACCTCGATGGAAGTGATCGAGCATGTCGCCGACCCCGCGGCATTCGTCGCCGGGCTCGCCAGCGCGCTCGCCGAGGGCGGACTGATGATCCTCTCCACGCCCAACCGCACGCTCGCTTCCCGCCTCGCGATGATCACGCTCGGCGAAGGCATGGGCGCGATCCCGAAGGGCACGCACGACTGGAGCAAGTTCCTGACCCCCGATGAGCTCGAGACGCTGCTCACCGGTGCAGACCTGCGCGTGGTCGACCGCACCGGTCTCGGCTTCTCGCCCGCGCGCGGCTTCGTCACCGGTGCGAACGACGCGCTCAATTACCTCGTGACGGCAGTCCGCGCCTAGGGCGCCTGCCCATAGTCGAGCACCGCGACTGCGCCCAGGTCGATCGTCTGCCTGGCGGTATTGACGTGGAGTGCGGCAGAAAGCTCGCCCTTGGCATAATCGCGATCGGCTCGGCCGATCGCCTGGCAGAGCTTCCATTCGAGGCTGATCTCGCAGGGCTTGCCGAACAGGCTGGTATAGGGCGCCGCGCTTAGCTGGAGCTGGCCGGCCGCGACCTGCGCTGTGGTTGCGCCGTCCTGCCCCTTCTCCAGCCGCGCGTAGAAGGCGACCATCAGCTTGTCGCCCTTCTTGACCGGCTTCACCAACGGCGAATTGACGCCGACGCTCCATGGATTGCCGCTTCCCGGCGTGTCGATCCGGATCGCCTTGCCGAACTGGACCTTGGGATCCTTGATCGACTTGGGCTTGCCGCCGCCGGGCAGCCCGTAGACCTGCAGCGTGTCCGGATTGGGATTGTTGAGCAGGTCCGGATCGGCCGGCGCGGTCTGCGCGGCGGGCATCGCGAACGCTGCGGCGGCGAGCGCCAAACGAATGAGCATGAGCAACCTCCCCTGTCTGTTTGCGGCGGAGGCTATGCCGCTGGAAAGCGGACATCAACGGGAAATGTTAGCGCTACCCGCAGCTTAGAACAGCCGCCCGCCGTTCGGCACGGGCTTGCTCGGGCGCACCAGCACGACCTTGCCGTCCGTGTCGGGGAAGCCGAGCGTCAGCACTTCGGACTTGACCGGGCCGATCTGGCGCGGCGGGAAGTTGACCACGGCGGCGACCTGCATGCCCGGCAGCTCGTCCAGCGCATAATGCTCGGTGATCTGCGCCGAGGAGCGCTTGCGCCCGATCGTCGGACCGAAGTCGATCAGCAGCTTGTAGGCGGGCTTGCGCGCCTCGGGGAAGGGCAGCGCCTCGACGATCGTGCCGACGCGGATGTCGACGGCGAGGAACTGGTCGAAAGCGATGGGCTCGGCCGCGGGCGCGGCTGTATCGTGCGTGACGTGCATGGCTGCTTCCTAGGCGGCGGCTTCGGCGCGTTCCAGCGCCGCCTCGACCAGAGCGGGGCGCGCCTCCTCGCCCAGTTGCTCTATCGTGCATTGCCGCGGCGCCTTGTCGGGCCGCCAGCGCAGGAAGCCGGTGCCGTGGCGGAAGCGGCGGCCGGTGACGTGATCGTAGCGTACTTCGGCGACCAGCTTCGGCGCGAGCGGTTGCCATTCGGCCGAACGCTCGGTCGACCAGCGGCTCGGCCCGCCGGGCGCGTCGCCGGTGAAGCCGGGGACCTCGATCAGCTTTTCCAGTTTCGCGGTGAGCGCCGGCCGATCGGCGGCGGCAATCGCCGACGTGAAACCGACATGGTGAAGCAACCCGGCATCGTCGTAGAGCCCGAGCAGCAGTGAGCCGACTTCCTTGCTGTTCGACGCGTAGCGGAACCCGCCGACCACGCAGTCGGCGGTGCGCAGCCGCTTGACCTTGCGCATCGCGCGCTCGCCGGGCTGGTAGGGTTCGTCGAGCCGCTTTGCGATTACCCCGTCGAGCGCGCCGCCGGAGCCGTCGAGCCAAGCCTGCGCCGTGGCGCGGTCGTCGGTCTTGGGGGAGAGGCGCAATGCCGCCGTGCCATGCCTGGCATGGAAGGCTTCGAGCGCGTCGCGCCTTTCGGCCAGTGGCGCAGCGGTCGTCTCGAGCCAGTCGAACAGCATCAGCAGCGCGGGCGTCTCGACGGAGAGCTTGCGGATGCGGCTCTCGGCGGGGTGCAGCCGCATCTGCAGCGCCTCGAACGATAGGGTCCGTCCCACCGGGATCAGCAGCTCGCCGTCGAGCGCGAGCATTCTCGGCGTCAGAGCCGAGACCGCCGCGGCGACCTCGGGGAAATAGCGCGCGAGCGGCTTGCCCGATTTCGAGATCAGCTCGACCTTGTCGCCGGCCTTGAACACGAGGCAGCGAAACCCGTCCCATTTGGGCTCGAACTGCCAGCCATCGCCCGCGGGCAGCTCGGCAACCAGTCTGGCTTCCATCGGTTCGATCGTCATGCGGGGGCAACGCCGCGCCGCGGCTTTGGTTCGAGGGACGAATGGCTGAAGGACTGGATCGCTTCGTCGAAGCGCAGGAGCCCGTCTATGCGCAGGCGCTCGCCGAGCTGCGCGGGGGCGCCAAGCGCAGCCACTGGATGTGGTTCATCTTCCCACAGATCGCCGGGCTTGGCCTTAGCGAGACCGCACGCTTCTATGCGATCGCCGACTTCGCCGAAGCGCGCGCCTATCTGGCGCACCCGCTGCTCGGCCCGCGTCTGATCGAGGCGACCGACGCGATCCTCACGCATATCGGCCAAAGCGCCGAGGCGATTCTCGGCGGGATCGACGCAATCAAGCTGCGCTCATCGATGACGCTGTTCGAAGCCGCCGCGGAGGGCGAGGCCACGTCAGGCTTCGCCGCAGTGCTTGACGCCTTCTATGGCGGCGAGCGCGATCCCGAGACGCTTCATCGGCTCGCCCCGTCATAGAGCTGGATCTCCAGCGCATCGAGGTCGATCCCGTCGGCGCAGCGCAAATTCACTTCGACCATCGGCCCGTTCGGTCCCTTACCCTCGGCGAAGGGCGCGGTCCCGCAGGTCTTGCAGAAGTGGTGGTCGACCACATGATGGTTGAACTTGTACGTCGCGACCGCATCGCGCGGGCTGTGCAGCGTGAACTTGTCGGGCGTGGTGAAATGGTGGAGCGGCGCCTTGCGCCGGCAGATCGAGCAGTTGCACGCCATCGCCCTGGTGGGGGCATCCTCGTCGACGGTCCAGGCGATCGCGCCGCAATGGCAGCTTCCGGTGAAGGGCATGAGCGTCTCCTTTCGCCGCTCGACTCTTGCGCAGTCGTTCCGTTTGCGGTCAAGCAGGGGCATGGGGGACGTCAAGCTGCATCCGGGCTGGCTCGAACCGCTGCAAGGCGAGTTCGCCGATCCGTACATGGCCGCGCTTCGCCAGTTTCTCGTCGCCGAGAAGGCCTCGGGCAAGCGCATCTTTCCCGCGGGCAGCGAGTGGTTCCGCGCATTGGACCTGACGCCGCTCGAAAATGTCCGCGTCGTCATCCTCGGGCAGGATCCCTATCACGGTGAGGGCCAGGCGCACGGCCTGTGCTTCTCGGTCAGGCCCGGGGTCCGCACCCCGCCCAGTCTCGTCAACATCTACAAGGAGATTGAGGCTGATCTCGGCATCCCTCCCGCGCGCCACGGCTTCCTCGAGCACTGGGCCGATCAGGGCGTGCTGCTCCTGAATGCCGTGCTCACCGTCCAGATGGGCAGGGCCGCGTCGCACCAGGGGCGCGGCTGGGAGCGCTTCACCGACGCCGTAATCCGCCTCGTCAACGCGCGTGCCGAGCCCGTCGTCTTCCTGCTCTGGGGAAGCCACGCGCAGAAAAAGGCGGCGTTCGTCGATTCGATCGAGCGCGGGGGACGGCATCTCGTGCTCAAGGCGCCGCATCCCTCGCCGCTCTCCGCGCACTCGGGGTTCTTCGGCTGCCGCCATTTCTCGAAAGCCAATGAATTCCTGAAAAGCCGTGGGCAAAAGCCGATCGATTGGGCGCTGCCCGCCACCGTCGTGTAGCTTATCGACTCGTCGCAAAAATCTTTCGATTCGCCGCTGGACAAGGCGTTAACCCAGGCTATCGTGCGGCCGCTGCCCCGAGGGAGATTCCCGATGCGTCTTGTGACCCGGCTTGGCGTTCTGGCTCTTATATTGGCTCCCGTCGGCGCGCTCACCGCATGGGGCGACAACAGTCCCCAGGTGGAGATGGCGACTCCCGGCATGGGCGAAGGCGCGATCGAGCGCTTCACCGCGCGCTTCACTGCGCCGATGGTTCCCTTGGGCGATCCGCGCGCGGCGGGCCCGTTCACCGTCGATTGCCCCGTCGCGGGCACGGGTCGCTGGGTCGACCAGACGACCTATGTCCACGAATTCGCGACTCCGCTGCCGGGCGGCGTGACGTGCAAGTTCACCTTGAAGGATAAACTCAAGAGCCTCGCGGGCTACGGTCTCGCCGGGCAGCGCGAGTTCACGGTCGATTCGGGCGGGCCGATCGCGCGCAGCGTGCTCCCCAGCCGCTATGGCAGCGAGATCGAGGAGGACCAGGTGTTCGTCGTCGCGGCGAACCTCGCACCCGATCCCGCCTCGGTCGGCGCCAATGCCTATTGCGCGGTCGACGGCATCGGCGAGAAGATTCCGGTCGACGTGCTCGGCGCCGATGTCGCGCCGAAGCTCCTCGCCGATCTCGGCACCGATAATTGGACGGTGCGCAGCTTCCTCGAGGAAGCCGGGCTGCCCCAGACGCTCCCCGCCAAGGCCGACGATCGCGCCAAGGCGCTCGCCAGCGTCGTCGCGGTCAAGTGCCGCCGCCCGCTCCCGCCCGGCCGCGACATGGCCTTGGTGTGGGGCGCGGGGATCAAGAGCGCCTCGGGCCGCGCAGCGGGCGCCGACCAGCGCTTCGACTTCACGGTGCGCAAGCCCTTCACCGCGCGCTTCGAATGCTCGCGCGTCAATCCGCAGGCGGGTTGCAACCCGGTGCAGGACGCGTGGGTGCGCTTCTCCGCGCCGATCGCCAAGGCGCAGGCCGAGGCGGTGCGGATCACGCTTCCGGACGGCAAGCAGCTCACGCCGACCTTCACCGACGACGACAAGAACAAGGCGGCGGTCGCGGATTTGAAATTCAAGGCGCCGCTCCCCGCCGCGATGGTCGCCAAGCTCAGCCTGCCGGCAAACGTCGTCGACGAAAGCGGTCGCAAGCTCTCGAACGGCGAGCGTTTCCCGCTCGACATACGCTTCGATGCGCCCCCGCCGCTCGTCAAGTTCGCGGGCAATTTCGGCATTCTCGAGCTGAAGGAAGGCGGCGTCCTCCCGGTCTCGGTACGCAATGTCGAGCCCCAGCTCCAGGGCAGCCAGATGGCAGTCAGCGGCCAGAGCATGAAGGTCGAGGGCGGCGATGGCGAAATCGCCAAGTGGTTCCGCGCGCTGGCCGATGCGGCCGAGACGAAGTCGGACACCGTCAAGCGTGGCGACGAGACGGTCGAGATCAACCAGACCGGCGCTAGGCCGCTGCTCACCGCGGCGAGCGGCAAGCCGTTCAAGCTCGACCTGCCCGGCAAGGGCAAGGACTTCGAAGTCGTCGGCATTCCGCTGACCAAGCCCGGATTCTATGTGGTCGAGCTCGCCAGCCCGATCCTCGGCGAGGCCTTGCTCGGCCGCAAGGCGCCGCGTTACGTAGCCACCGGCGCGCTCGTCACCAACATGAGCGTCCATTTCAAATGGGGCCGCGACCAGTCGCTGGTATGGGTGACGTCGCTCGACAGCGGACAGGGCGTCGACAAGGCCGCGGTTCAGATCACCGACGCCTGCACCGGGCAATTGCTCGCCAAGGGTACCACCGACGCTTCGGGACGCCTCGGCGTGCCCGCAGGGCTGCCCGAGCCGGAGACCTATACGAGCTGCGAGAACGGCAATGACGGCGTGCTGATGGTCTCGGCGCGCAAGGCCGACGATTTCAGCTTCACGCTGACGCAGTGGGGCGAAGGCATCCGCCCGTACGATTTCGACCTCAATTACGGCTGGTCGGCGCCCAATGAGATCTTCCACACCGTGTTCGACCGGTCGCTCGTCCGCCAGGGCGAGACGATCCACATGAAGCATATCGTCCGCATGCCGGTCGCGGGAGGCTTCTCGGCCTCGCCCGCCTTCACCGGCACGCTGCGCCTGTCGCACCGCGGATCGGACACGACCTACGACCTGCCACTGACGATCGACGCCAATGGTGTGGGCGAAAGCGAATGGACCGCGCCGCAGGGCGCCAAGATGGGCGACTATGACGTGACCGCGATCGTCAAGGACGAAGCGGGCAACGAGAAGACCGTCTGGACCGGCCAGTCGTTCAAGGTCGACGAATACAAGCTCCCGACGATGAAGGCGTCGGTTACCGGCCCCAAGGACGCCGCGATCCGCCCGACCTCGCTGCCGCTCGACCTGTTCGCGGGCTATCTCTCCGGCGGGGGCGCATCGAACCTGCCCGTCGAGATGCGGATCGGCTATTTCGCCAACGAGGAAACCCCCGACGGCTATGAAGGCTACAGCTTCGGCGGCCGCGCGATGGAGGAAGGCGTCAAGCCGATGGACGGCGACGGCGAGGACGAGACTGTCCCGCTCCCGCCCACCCAGACGCTCCCCGCGACGCTCGGCGCGGACGGCACGACGCGGATCACCGCCGAAGTGCCCCAGAGCCTCGACCAGAATACCAGCATGCTCGTCGAGATGGATTATCAGGACGCCAACGGCCAGATCCTGACGGCGTCCAGGCGCATCCCGATCTTCTCCTCGGGCGTCCAATTGGGCGTCAAGACCGATGGCTGGCTGATGAAGCAGGACGATCTCCGCCTGCGCTTCGTCGCGCTCGACACTTCGGGCAAGCCGCTCGCCAACCAGGCGATCTCGGTGGAGCTCTACAGTCGCCAGATCCTGACCGCGCGGCGGCGGCTGATCGGCGGCTTCTATGCCTACGACAACCAGATCAAGACGGCCAAACTGGGCGCGGCCTGCTCGACGACTACCGACGCGCAGGGCCTCGCGACCTGCGCGCTCAATCCGGGCGTCTCGGGCGAAGTCTATGCCGTCGCCACCACCAAGGACGGCGCCGGCAATGTCGCGCGCGCCGTACGCTCGACCTGGCTGGTCGGCGACGACGATTGGTGGTTCGGCGGCGACAATGGCGACCGCATGGACGTCATCCCCGAGAAGACCGAATACAAATCGGGCGAGACCGCGCGCTTCCAGGTGCGCATGCCGTTCCGCGACGCGACCGCTTTGGTTACCGTCGAGCGCGAAGGCGTGCTCTCGAGCTTCGTCGTCGGGCTGACCGGCAAGGACCCGGTCATCGAAGTGCCAATGCCGGCGAGCTATGCCCCCGACGTGTTCGTATCGGTGATGGCGGTGCGCGGGCGCGTCACCGGCTGGCAGAACTGGCGCTCGAACATGGCGCGCGAATGGGGAATGCCGTGGTCGAAGGACGGCGGCGAGCCGACCGCGACGGTCGATCTCGCCAAGCCCGCCTATCGCCTCGGCATAGCCAAGGTGAAGGTCGGCTGGGAAGGTCACAAGCTCGACGTCGCGGTGAAGGCGGACAAAGCGAGCTATTTGGCGCGCGACACCGCGAATGTCGACGTCACGGTCAAGACCCCCGATGGCAAGCCCGCGGCATCGGCCGACCTCGCCTTCGCCGCGGTCGACGAGGCCTTGCTCCAGCTCGCCCCCAACGACAGCTGGAACCTGCTCGACGCGATGATGGGCGACCGCCCGATCTCGGTGCTCACCTCGACTGCGCAGACGCAGGTCGTCGGCAAGCGCCATTACGGCAAGAAGGCAGTCGAGGCCGGCGGCGGTGGCGGCGGCGGCGACTTCTCGGGTCTCAACCGCGAGAATTTCCAGCCGGTGCTGCTGTGGAAGGGCAAGGTCGCGCTCGACGCGAACGGCCATGCGAAGATCGCGGTGCCGCTCAACGACGCGCTGACTTCGTTCAAGCTCGTCGCGATAGCCACCGACGGCGCGCAGCTCTTCGGCACCGGCATGGCGAGCGTCCGCTCGTCGCAGGACCTGACGATCTATGCCGGCATCCCGCAGCTGGTGCGCACCGGCGACCAGTTCGGCGCGATGTTCACGCTGAGGAACGGCTCGGCCAAGCCGATGCGGGTGACCGCTAGCGTGGCGCTCAGCCCGGCGATCGCGACCGGCAAGCCGCTCACGGTCGACATTCCGGCGGGCGGCGCCGCGCCGGTGGTGTGGAACCTTACCGCGCCGCCCAAAGACGGCCATCTGACCTGGACGGTCACCGCCAAATCAGCCGACGGCAAGGCGGGCGACAAGGTGAGCGTCGGCCAGCAGGTCGTCCTCGCCACGCCGGTCGAGACCTGGGCGGCAACTCTCGCGCGGGTCGGCGAAGGCACCAGCTTTGCGATCGCTCCGCCGGCGGGCGCGCTCCCCGGTTACGGATCGGTCGACGTGGCGCTCGCCGATACGCTGGCGCCGCCGCTCCAGGGCGTGCGCGACTTCATGAGCTGGTATCCGTACAATTGCTTCGAGCAGCGCCTCTCGCGCGCGATCGCGCTCGGCGATACCGGGCTGTGGAACCGGATCGCGGGCGAAGTGCCCGCCTATCAGGACAATGACGGGCTGCTGCGCTACTGGCCGGGCGACTGGCCCGGATCCGAATCGCTGACCGCCTATGTCATGTCGGTCACCGCCGAGGCGGGCCTACCGCTTCCCGAAGGGCCGCGCGCCAGGATGATCGAGGCGATGAAAGCGGTGCTCGACGGACGGCTTCGCCACGAGGATTACGGCGACGTCCGCCTCCAGCGCGTCGCCGCCTTCACGGCGCTGGCGCGGCAGGGCGCGGCGACGCAGGCAATGCTCGGCCAGATCGGGATCAACCCGAGCGAGATGCCGACGAGCTCGCTCGCGGACTACGCGATGGCGCTTCCGAAAGTGCAGGGTCTCGCCAACGGCCCGGCGCTGCGCGCGGCGGCCGAGCAGGTGCTCCGCACGCGGCTCGTCTATGAAGGCACACGCGCCGACATCTCGGACAGCAACAACCAGCCCTGGTGGCTGATGTCTTCGACCGATGAGGCCGCGATCAAGCTGATGCTCGCGACGCTCGGCCGCCCCGGCTGGGAGAATGACGCGGGCAAGATGATGGTCGGCGTCGCCGCGCGCCAGGCGCACGGGCATTGGGACACGACCACGTCCAACGCCTGGGGCACGATCCTCGCGCGGCGCTTCATGAACCTCTATCCGGCGCAGGCGATCGCCGGAGTCACCACCGCGTCGCTCGGGCCGAGCCGGATGAGCTTCAGCTGGCCGCTCGCCGAGCCGCAGCGGAGTTTCTCGATGCCACTCCCGGCGCAGCAGACGCCGCTCGTGATGAGCCAGTCGGGCGGCGCGGGACCATGGGCGTTCGTCCGTGTGAAGGCGGCGGTGCCGCTCAGGCAGCCGCTGATGGCGGGGTACAAGGCGACCAAGAAGGTCGAGGCAGTGCAGCAGGCGGTGCCCGGGCGCTGGACGCGCGGCGACGTCGTCCGCGTGATCATCCAGGTCGAGGCGAGCGCGGAGCGCAACTGGGTGGTAGTCGACGATCCGATCCCGGCGGGCGCGACGATCCTCGGCGGAGTCGGGCCGCAATCCGAGCTGCTCAACCAGTCGGCCAAGGCGAGCGACGGCACGAGCTTCACCACCACCGATGCCGACGGCAAGAAGTGGCTGATCGAAGTCGGCACCCAGCCGGCCTGGGTCGAGCGCGGCAACGACGCCTATCGCGGCTATTACAGCTGGGTGCCGCGCGGCACCTTCGCATTGGTCTACGTCATGCGGCTCAATGCGGCGGGCAATTTCAACCTGCCCGCGACGCGGATCGAGGCGATGTACGCGCCCGAAATCCGCGCGCAGCTGCCCAACGCCACGATGGTGGTGGCGCAGCGGTGACCTGGCGCGAGCGCGGCGACTGGCTCCTTCGCTTCGCCCGCGCCTGGACGAAGCGAATTGACGATGCGCCGTTCGTCGTGCGCGAATGGCTGGGGCGTGAGCGGGCCAAGTGGCGCGAGCAAGGCTGGCGCGCGGTGCTCACGCCGCGCCGCATCGCGGGCACGACGGCCGCGCTGGTGCTGGGGCTCGTCGTGATCTTCTACGTCGCGACGCTGCCGCCCGCGCTTCCCGATTACGCCGCGGTGCGTGCTGCATGGCGCCCATCCGAGGCGTATCTCTACGATCGTCATGGCCGGCTGATCGATTCGACGCGCGTCGACTATCAGGCGCGCCGCCTCGCCTGGGTGAAGCTCGACGACATCTCGCAAGTGGCGCGCGACACTATCGTCGCCGCCGAGGACCGGCGCTTCCGCGCGCATGGCGGGATCGACTGGCTCGCAGTCGGCGGCGCGATCCGCGACAAGTTCGAGGGCAGGCACGCGCGCGGCGCCTCGACGCTGTCGATGCAGGTCGCCGCCTATCTCGCCCCCGAGCTCGCCGCGCCGGGCCATCGCGGGATGCGCGACAAGCTGCGCCAGATGCGTGCGGGCGCTGCGCTCGAGGCGCGGTGGAGCAAGGACCAGATACTCGAGGCCTATCTCAACATGGCCGGCTTCCGCGGCGAGGCGCAGGGGATCGGCGCGGCGGCGCTCGGGCTGTTCGGCAAGACCCCGGCGGCCCTGAGCCGCGACGACGCCTTGCTCCTCGCCGCATTGCTTCCCGATCCGCGCGCCAATCCCGTGCAGGTCGCGCAGCGCGCCTGCGCCTTGAGCCACGAGCAGGATTGCAGCCGCTTCGCCGGCGCCGCCGCGTCGATGCTCGGCCCCGCGCGCAGCCTCGCGCTCGATCCCGGGCTCGCGCCGCACCTCTCAGCGGCGCTGCTGACCAGGCCGGGCGCGAAGATCACCACCACGCTCGACCTCGATGTCCAGCGCGTCGCGATCGCGGCATTGAAGCGGCAATTGCTGGGGCTGGGCGGCAGCCGCGCGCGCGACGGCGCGGTGGTGGTTGCGGACAACGCCACCGGCGAGATCCTTGCCTATGTCGGCGGGATCGGCGGCGAGTCGACCGCCCCCGCGGTCGACGGCGCGTCGTCCTATCGCCAAGCCGGATCGACGCTCAAGCCCTTCCTATACGCGCAGGCGATCGAGAAGGGCTATCTCACCCCCGCCTCGATCCTCGACGATTCGCCCGTCCAGCTTGACACCGCCTCGGGACTCTACGTCCCCCAGAATTACGACAAGCAGTTCAAGGGGCCGGTCTCGGCGCGGATCGCGCTCGCTGGATCGCTCAACGTCCCCGCGGTGCGCACCCTGCTGCTCACCGGCGTCGATGCCTTCCGCAACCGGCTATGGGACACCGGCTATCGCGGGCTGGTCGAGGACGGTCAATATTACGGTTATTCGCTCGCGCTCGGCTCGGCTGAAGTGACTCTCGTCGAGCAGGTCGCCGCCTATCGCAGCCTCGCGCTCGGCGGGCGCTGGGCGCCGCTTCGGGTAACGATGGACGCGAGGCCCGAGCCGCTCCACCGCACCACCACGCCCCAAGCGGCGTGGATCGTCGCCGATATGCTCGCCGATCCCAATGCCCGCGCCGGCACCTTCGGAATCGATTCCGCGCTACGCCTGCCCTTCTGGGCGGCGGTCAAGACCGGCACGTCCAAGGCGATGCGCGACAATTGGTGCATCGGCTTTTCCGAGCGCTTCACCGTCGGCGTCTGGGTCGGCAATCTCGAAGGCGATCCGATGCGCGCGGTCTCGGGCACCAGCGGCGCCGCGCCGGTCTGGCGCGACGTGATGCTCGCGCTCCACGCCGACATCCCGAGCCACGCGCTCCCGCGCCCGCCCGGAATCGAACAGCGCGACATCCGCTTCGCCGGCGGGATCGAGCAGCCGCGCCGCGAATATTTCCTGCAAGGGACCGGCCTCTCCACGGTCGCCTTCGCGCCCGAGACGGCGCGCCGCCCGCGCATCGTCAATCCCGTCGCGGGAAGCGTCTACGCGCTCGATCCCGACATCCCGATCGACCGCCAGCGCCTCGCCATCTCGGTGACCGGCGAGGCGCTCGGGCACCGGCTGGTGCTCGACCGGAGCGACCTCGGCACCGCCGATTCGCGTCCGCTGATCCTCGCCCCGCCGGGCATGCACCGGCTGCGCCTGATCGACCTTGGCGGGCGCGTCGTCGATCAGGTGATTTTCACGGTTCGTTGAGGGACCGAAATACTGGGCCGAGCGTTTCGCAAAACGGTCCCACCCCCTTTCGGGACCGTGCTCACGGGCAC
>JAEWCK010000390.1 GCA_023390675.1 Pseudomonadota bacterium | reverse complement strand
GCGCGAGCCCGTCTCCAGTGGCGCGAAACCAGCCCCCGCTCGCGCCGGCAAGCGTCTCGGCCGCCGCGCGTATGCTCGCCCCCGTCGCCGCGAACCCGCCGAGCGGCGGCGTCGCCTCGTCGCTCGCAATTGCCCCTTCGCCGAGCTCGGCGAGGATCGCGCCCGCCGCGCACGGGCCCGCATCGGCAGTGACTTCGAAGGTCAGCGACGGAATCCGGTTGCCGAAATCGCCGAGCTCGAGGTCCTCGAACACCGCATAAGCGATGCCGCGATGCGCCGGCGCCAGGCCCGCGCCCTCGGCCGCGACGATCAGCGGATCGGCTTCCTGATCCTCCCCGCCCGAATGCAGCCGGAAGCCGGTGCGCGCCTTCCAGTCCCCCGCGCTGCCCCGCAGCAGCTTGCCGTCGGCCCAGATCCGCCCGACCGCCAGGATCGGCCGCGCCGAAAGCGCGACCGCGAAGCTCGCCGTGTAGCTGTAGCTTGTCGTGGTCGGCCGTCCCTTGCCGCCCGAGCTGCCGCGATGCTCGGCAAGCTCGGTCGCCCAGATCACCGTCCCCGCGACGCGCATCGTCCCGAACAACCTGGGAATCTGCACGCCATAGGAAGAAGCCTGCACGCGCAGGTCGCTGAGCCGCGGCCCCTCGCGCCCCTTGGGCTTGAACAGTATTTCGCGATCGACGACGTTGCCGATCTGCGCGCCCACCGCCGCGCCCACTGGCCCGCCCAGGATCCCGCCGACCACGGTCAGCACCAACGTCGCCATTCTCTATCTCCGCCATTGCCCGAGCACCGGCCAGGGCAGCCCGGGCCGCTCGACCACGCGCCGCAGCATCGCGTCGGCATGGATCACGCCCGCGCCCGTCCAGATCGCGAAATGGAGCTGCCCCGGCCCGCTCCGGAGCAGCAGCACGTCCCCGGCCCGCATCTCTTCGCTCGGCCGCAATCCGGCCGCCTCGATCGCCGCCGCCGCCCGCGCCGCGTCGGCGGTGCGCAGCGCATAGCCGCGGGGCGCATCCACCCGATGCGCCCAGGCGGCGAGCCCGACACAGTCGAGACCGCTGGCCGGATCGCGCCCGTGCAGCCGGAACTTCGTCCCGAGCGCCTGCCGCGCCCGGGCCAGGGCGTTCATCCCCCCGGATAGCGCGTCAGCAGGTCCACCCCGGGCAGATAGGGTTCGCCGCGGAAGTTGAGCGCATTGCCGAACCGCCCCGCGCACGTCGCCAGCATCTTGTCGCATCCCTCGGCCAGCTCGATCAGCCCGCCCGCGTCGAAGCGCGGCGGCCGCCTCAGCGTCACGCTGGTCCCCTCGGATCGCGCCACGGCATCCTCGAGCCCCGAATTCGCGCCGCCCAGCCATCGCACCCGTCCCCCGCCCCAGGCATTGGCGACCGGCTCGGCGGCATCGACCGTCAGCACCGTCCCCGAGATCGCCGTCACCCGCGCGAAGCGCCGCCGCCCCGCCATCGCCACCCGGCACCTTTTGTCGCCCAGCTCGGCGCGGCAATCGGGCGAAGTCTCCTCCGCCACCGGCCGCTCGAGCGCCGCCGAGGCCCCGCGCAGCTCGGCGGTCAGCGCGCCGCCGCGCGTCTCGACTGCGCCGATCGTCCCCTCGCCCAGCGCCACCGCCTCGCCGGGCGCGCTCCAGTCGGTCGCGAACAAGGCCACCCGCGCGCCGTCCCAGCGCCCCACGAGCAAATCCGCCTCGCTTATCGCGCTGTTCGTCAGCGCGCCGGTCACGTCCATGCTGTCGGCGTCGAGCCCCGCGCTGCGCTGGATCGCGCTCGGCGTCATCCCCGGCGCGGCGCGATAGACCAGCCCGCCCATCTCCAGATCGCGGTCGTGCGCGGTCAGCCCGATCGTCACCCCGTCGCGCCGCTCGATCCTCCAGCACAAGGCGATCGTCGCGAGCGGCCCCTCGAGCCAGGTCATTCCCTGATCTCCACCAGCGGCACGCTCACCGCCGCGCCCGCAAGGTACGTCGCCCGGCTCACGCTGAGCGTGTCCTCGGCGAAGCGCACCGGCACGTCGAACACGAAGCTCGCGGTCACTGCCACGCCCTCGCCCGGCGCGTCGTCGAGCGTGACCACGCCGCCCGCGCCCAGCGCGAAATCCCCAGCCTCGACGCCGTCTACGAACACCCGCACCGTCTCCGCCACCGGCCGCGTGATGCGCCGCGTCACCCCGCCATAATGCCGCACAAGCTGGAACGAGACGGTCGCGCCGTCGCCCGTCCCGATCGCCTCGTCCACGGCCTGCCAGTCGAACGGATCGCGCAGCCGGAAGCCCCGCGCCGGCCCCATCCGCGCACGGAAGAATCCGAGCAACGCGGCGATATCCGCTTCGCTGCGCACGCCCGGCCCGACATCGTAGCGCGTCCTGGCCTCCGCCCATTCGGCGTTGCGCGCCTCGGTCCCGCTTGCGCTCGTCACGACCGCAGTCGAGGTCTCGGGCGCCACTTCCGCCTCGCGCCCCAGCGCGAGCGGAAACAGTACGTCGTCGAATGGCGTCACATCGCTCTCCTGATCGAAATGGACGAACCCGTCGCGCAGCACCTGCGGCAGCGCCCAGACGAAGCTCCGCGCGACGCCGCGTCCTCGCGCGCGCTCCGCCGCCGCGTCGATGTGCCGCCACTGCGCCTTGTCTTCGGGCGCGAGCACGAACCCGCTCAGATAATGCTGTTCGCCCGCCGCATAGCCGAGCCGCGCCTCGACTGCGGCGATGCCCCGCGCGCTCGCCGCCGCGTTCCCGGCAGCCGCCCAGTCATAATCCTCGAGCTGGAGCGCATCGAACGCCGGCGCCGCCCATTCGAGCGGCACATTGGCGGCCGGATGCTTTAGCGCGGTCGGCGTATAGAGAAGCAGCAGGACCTCCGCCTCGGGATCCGCCCCCTTCACGGCGTCGCGCAGCGCCAGCGTCGATTCTGCCAGCAGCGCCCCCGCCGCCGCCTCGACATCGCCCGCCCCGGCCAACGCCGCCTCAGCAGCATCGTCGTACAGGCACAGGCTCCCGTCCGCCGCGGTCCACCACCACGGCTCGCCGATCTGGAACCTGACCGCCAACCCCGCATCCTGCGCGATCGCCACGAACCCCAAGGCGACTGCGCGCAGATACGCCATCGCGCCCGCATGCGCTGGCGAGAGCAAGGCCGAAGGCGGCTCCCATCCGGTCAGCCCCGGCGATCCGTCGGCCGCGCGCTGCTTCCAGTCGTTCCAGCAATGCTGGTCGAGCAGCTCGTAGCTGAGCGACCAGATCAATTCATATCCCAGCGCCTTTGCCCGCGCCGCGAAGTCCGCGTGCCACGCCGCGCACGCCACGTTGAGCGCGCTGTCGCCGATGCTCGCATAACCATCGCCGTCGAGCCGGAAATAATGGCTCATTCCGACATAGTGCAGGATCGCCCCGCGCCAGCCGAGCCGCAGCGCGTTCCTGAGCACGCGCTCGGGGCTCAAATGATAGCAATCGTCATAGCTGGTCGCGATCGACAGCCCGTGCTCGGGCACCACGACATCGCCGATCGCCAGCACCGCTCCCGGCCCCTCGCAGCCGATCTCCGAAAGCTCGACCCAGGCCTCCGCCGGCGCGGCCAGCGCGGCATCCTCGCCCGAATACCCTTCGGGCACGAGCGAAACGAACATCCGGTCGACATCGCCCGCCCACACCGGATCGGCCTCGCCCGGCAGCAGGAACCCGCCCGCCACATTCGCGAAGTCGAGGCCGACCATCGCATCCTCGGGCGACCCCTCGGCATAGTTCCACAGCCGCACATACCAGGCGCGCGGCTCGCCTGCCGCGTCGCGCCCCTCGATCGTCAGCACCGGGCCGTTGACCGCATCGAGTGCGAGCATGCCGCCCGAGCGCCACCGGAAGCTGAGCCGGCAATCGCGGAAATCGCGCCGCGTCTCGTACTTGAGAAGCGCATGATCGTGGCGGTCCTCGGCTGCCCAGATCAGCCCCGCCAGATCGTCCTGCCGGTAGAAGACCGCATCGACCCGCAGCGCATCCGCCGCGGTCGTCACCACGCTCGCCATCATCGGCCGCGGAAAATCGACCGTCCAACAGGCCGGATCGAAGCGCGAGATCACGCCCTCCGCCTGCCCGCGGCGTTCGGAGCAAAGCCACCAACCCATAACGCCCTCTCCCCTTCAGGCGAGAGGGCAGGGGAGAGGGGCAAGTGCGATGCCCTCTCGATATGCCCCTCTCCCAACCCTCTCCCCGCAAGCGAAGAGAGGGAGTGTTTCAGTCCACGCCCTCCAGCGCCGCCTTCACGGCGCGCGCCACTTGCCGGCTCGATTGCGCGAGCGCGCGCGGCGCATCGCCGCCGCTCGCATGGACCGTGATCGCCACCCGCACCTCGCGCGTGCCGCCCCCGCCGGCCATCACGCTCCCCGCGCTCGCCGGCACGAACAATTCGGGTCCGCGCTCGCCGACGAGGTAGGGCCGCCCGGGGCTCACCGGCCCGCCCGTCGCGCGACCCGGCGACCCCGAGAACAGGCTCGTCGCGAGCTGCGCCAGCGCGGTGCCGAGCCCGCCCGATCCGCCACCTTCGCCCCCGCCCACAGCATTGCGCAGCGCCGCCGCGGCGATCTGGTCCATTACGCTCACCGCAACCGCCTTCAGGTCGTCGAACCCCAGCTTGCCGGTCCGCACCGCCCTGAGCAGCGCGCCTTCGATCGCGCGCCCCGCGCGCTCCGCCCCGGCCTCCAAAGGCCGCTCGAGGCTGCCGCGCATCTCCTCGACGTCGCGCGCGAAGGCCCGCGTGTCGGCGCGCACGCCGATCACCAGCCGCTCGATCTCTTCATCCATCGGGAAAAAGCTCCATCAATCGCGCGAGCGCCGCCACATCGGGCGGCGCAACCGCCTCGCCGCGCAATGCCTCGACAAGGGCCGCAAGCTCGGCCGGCGTCGCATTCCAGAAGATGTCAGGCGCCCAGCCGAACAGAATCCCCGCAGAACCCGCCAGGCCGCGCGCGACCGCACCAAACTCCTCCCCCAGCTTGGCTGGGGGAGGG
>JAEWCK010000384.1 GCA_023390675.1 Pseudomonadota bacterium | reverse complement strand
CCACTGCTGCCTCCCGTAGGAGTCTGGGCCGTGTCTCAGTCCCAGTGTGGCTGATCATCCTCTCAGACCAGCTAGAGATCGTCGCCTTGGTGAGCCTTTACCTCACCAACTAGCTAATCTCACGCGGGCTCATCCTTGGGCGATAAATCTTTGGTCTTGCGACATCATCCGGTATTAGCACGCCTTTCGGCGAGTTATTCCGAACCCAAGGGCAGATTCCCACGCGTTACGCACCCGTGCGCCACTAGACCCGAAGGTCTCGTTCGACTTGCATGTGTTAGGCATGCCGCCAGCGTTCATTCTGAGCCATGATCAAACTCTCAAGTTTATGTACGATACGAGCGAGGTGGAATGCCCTGCCCGAACCGCTCATTTCAAGGAGCCGCTCTGCACAAAATCTCACGTATGGAAACGTGTAGGACATTGTAGAGCGACTTAGCTTTACCGAGATCCCAACGCCTTGAAGCCGTTGGTCCCGGGGCCGCCGCCCACATGTCCCTTCATCGAAATCACAATGTCAAAGAGCGCAAAAGACCGACGCCCTTGCCTACCCCTTTTTCTCGGGGCGACCTGTGCGCCTGGTTTTTGGTGACCGCGTCGCCGTTCCGTGTGGCCCGTCGCTGCGGTGAGTGGGCATATATGGGTGGGGTTCCGGGCCGTCAACAACGATCTGTAATTTTCTGTCTTTTTTTCGAAACAGAGCCGGAAACCCGCAGAAAACCGTGCTTTACACGATCTCAATAGGTATCCGGCAGAAGGCCCCGGTGACCGGAACCACCGCCGAATCGCCGAATCAGGGCGCCGAATCACTGCGCAATCAGGTGCGCAGCGCCGTGATCTGGCGTTCGGGGACGCAGATTTTCGGGCAGATCCTCGCCTGGGTCTCGACCTTCCTGGTGATTCGGATCCTCAGCCCCAGCGATTACGGCCTGTTCGCGATGACGCAGGTGGTCCTCGTCCTCCTGAACATGCTCAACGGCTACGGGCTCGCGAGCGCGCTGATCCAGCGCGCCGATGCCGGGCGGCACGCGCAGCGCCAGCTTTTCGGGATGCTGATCCTGCTCAATTTCGGCCTGGGCGCGGTGCAGCTGCTGATGGCGCCGCTCGCCGCGGCCTATTACCGCCAGCCGCTGGTCGCCGACCTGCTGCGCGTCCAGTCGATCCTCTATTTCATGACTCCCTTCATCGCGCTTCCCCAGGCACTGCTCAGCCGGGCGATGGATTTCCGCCGCCAGGCCTGGGTCAATTTCCTCTCCGCGCTCGCGGGCGCAGGCATGGCGCTGGGCGGGGCGCTCGGCGGGATGGGCGTGTGGACGCTGGTCGCGGCGCCGATCGCACTGTTCGGGGTGCGCGCACTGGGCATGACGATCGCAGCGCGCTCGTGGATGCTGCCGAGCTTCGACTTTCGCGGCGCGGGCGACATCGCGCGCTATGGCGGGGTGATGGCGACGGGGCAGATCTTCTGGTTCGCGCAGAGCCAGGCCGACGTCTTCATCGGCGGACGCGTATTCGATCCGCATACGCTCGGCATCTACACGACCAGCCTGTTCCTGACGCAGATCTTCGTCTCGAAGTTCGTGCCGCCTTTGAACGAAGTCGCCTTCTCGGCCTATGCGCGGATGAAGGAGGACCGGGCCGCGGTGACCGCCGCCTTCCTCAAATCGGTGCGGCTGATCATGGTGGTGGCGATGCCCTTCTATCTGGGGCTGGCCGCGACTGCGCATCCGCTGGTCGAGACCGTGCTCGGGCCCAAATGGATCGAAGCGGCGCCGGTGGTCCACTGGCTCGCGCTCGCGATGCCGATGATGACGCTGCAGGTGCTCTATGCGCCCGCCTGCGATGCGTGCGGCCGGCCGGGAATCAGCGCGAAGAACTCGGCGACGGGGGCGGTGCTGCTGCCGCTCGCCTTCCTGATCGGCGTGCAAGGGGGGCTGATGGGGTTCGTCGCGGCGTGGTTCGCGGTCTATCCGCTCTATCTTGCGATCACGACGTGGCGGACGCTGCCAGTGATCGGCGTGCGCGTGAAGCAGCTGGTCGACTCGATCGCGCCGCCGGCGCTCGCCTCGGTGGCGATGGCGCTCGCCGTGTCGCTGATCGATCGGATGCTGCCGGCGATGCCCTCGGCCGGGCGGCTCGGCTTCCTCGCCTGCAGCGGCGCGGCGATCTACGGCGCGTGGCTGACGATCTTCGCGCGCGACACATTGGACGACGTGATCGCGACGATCCGGAACCGCTAGACCGCCTGGATATAGGCGCGCATCGCCTCGGCTTCGGATTCGATGCGGTCGATCCGGTACTTCACCAGATCGCCGATCGAGACGAGACCGATGCACTGGCCGGCCTCGACCACGGGCAAGTGCCGGATGCGGCGCCTGGTCATCAGGGCGAGCGCGCCGAGCACCGATTCGTCGGGACCAACGGTGACCGCGGGCGCTGTCATCACTTCGGACACGCGCCGGTCGAGCGCCGCATGACCTTCGCGCTCGAGCCCGTAGATCACGTCGCGTTCGGAAAAGATGCCGAGCACCCGGCCGCCTTCGATCACCGGCACCGCGCCGATGCGCCGGGCCGCCAGCAGCGCCACCGCTTCGGCGACGGTGCGCCCCGGCTCGACCGACACCACTTCGCGCCCCTTGCCCCCCAGGATTGCCGCGATCGTCATCGCACGTCTCCTCATTCGGGTTCAGGCGATTGAGTCTTCCACGAATCGAGCCCAATTGCAAAAGCATGGATCAGCCCCGGCACAGCCTCGACGACCCCGCTTATGCCGCCTTCGCCTGGGCGCGCTACCGGCGGATCCTGCGCTGGATGGCGCTGATCGGACTGGCCGCCGCGATCGTCGCGGTGCTGGTGCTGCGCTGGTGGCTGGGCTGGCTCGACGTGCATGTCGTGATCGCCACTGCGCTCGGCACTTTCGCGACGGTGATGCTCGGCGCGGCGCTGATGGGGCTGATGTTCCTGAGCTCGGGCGCGCGGCGCGACGAGGAGGTGTTCGATCCGCTCAAGGACGAGATCGACCTCGACTAGATGCGGTCGTAGCGGAAACGCACCGTGCCGTTGGCGGGAACGTCGATCACCCAGAGCTTGCGCCCCTGCCGCGTCGTCCGCCGCGCCCTGGCGCCGGTCCAGCTGCCCTTCATCTCGCCCGAGGCTTCGAAGCGGATCGCGTGCGGATTGGCGTTGGTGACGACAAGGTCGCCGGGGTGGTGCTCGTCCCTCCGCTGCTCCTGCTGGACGAAGACCTGAGTCGACAAGGCGACTTCGACTTCGGCGTCTTCGTTGACCGCGCGATCCGCGAGCGTCCCCTCGCCGACCAGCACCGGCTGGCCGTCGTGCGGCTCGAACACCGCCACCGCCCCCGCGGGCAGCGGCACGCCGAGTCCCTTTTCCTTGCGGTTCTCAGCGCGCAGCACGATCACCGCCGGGCGCGGCTCGTCCCACAGATCGCGCGCGCGATAGAGGATCTCGACCGGCACCGACTTCCTGTCGAGCATCGCGACCTGCTTCTGGCTCTGCGCCGCGACCGTGGTCTGGTGCGGCACGCGATAGAGCTTCAGGTCGCCGAGATCCTCCTGGACGACCATCACTGGCGACGCGCTCTTCATCGATGCGCGATAACCGGTGACGACAATGTCGCCTTCCGAAGCGGAGGGGAGCGCCCCGATATCTTCCGCCACGATCGTCTCGACCGCCGGCCGGGCGAGCGGCACGAAGAAGCAGCGAAAGACGATCGGTCCCGCGGAAGGGCGGATTCCCGAATCGTCGTCCTCGCGATTGGGCTTGCCCGCGACGACTGCCGCCGCGGCATCGACGAAGCTGGTCGAATCGCCGCTCGCCAGCGTCACCCAGGCGAACAGGTCGGCGCGCTTCCCGCCGGGGCGCATCGTCGCGACATAGTTGGCGTCCCAATCGAACCCCGAGGCGAGATAGGAGAGCGTGACGGTGACCTGGTGCGCTTCCGCCGACTCGGTCTGCACCGAAAGCGTCGGCTTTGCCGAAAGGCCGGGGGGCACCGAATCGTAGACGAGGCTGTCGGTCGAATTGCCGCAATTGGCGGCGAGGAAGCCCTCGCGCGTCTCGACGATCGCGGCGCCGTCGGGGCCCGAGCGGATCGTCGCCGACTCCTCGACGGTCTTGCCATCAAGCGTGCGGCGGAGCGTCACCCGGCGACCCAGGCCATGCGCATAGAGGCTGCGCGGGCTGAGCAGATCGGCGTCGAGATTCTTCTCGCGCACCCCTGCAGGCAGCCCGGTCACGATCGCGCTTTCGGGGAGCATTCCCTCGGCGACGCCTTCGAAGCGGATCACCGAGACGCCCGCGGGGATCGAGATGCGGCGCTGCTCGGTGATCAGCGCATAGCCGTCGAGCCAGTCCAGCTCCATCGCGTCCTCCCGATCGGGGTCGCGATAGATGGTGACTCCGACGCTGTCGGGCCCGGGCGACGTGACGCTCTGCGCCGCCGCCGCATCAGCGAACAGCAGCGCAGCCAGAAGCAGCAAGGCGCGGATCGGCCGCACCGGTGGAGCCTCAGTACCGCGTGTCGAAGACGGCGGTGAGGGTGACCTCGCCGTTTGCGGGGACGGTCACGCGCCACAGCCGCTCGTCGGCGTTCAATTGCTCGCCCTTGATGCTTTCGCTCGAAACGCGCGTGTCGTGCCAATAATAGTCGTCGAGCCCGGCCTGGCTCACTTCGACCACCACCGGCGCGGGACGCGCATTGGTGACGCGATATTCCATCGTGGTGCGCCAATAGGTCTTCTGCCGCTCGACCTCGACGAGCGTCGGCGACTGGCCGGGGCTGGTGATCCGGTAACGGACGGTGCTTTGCCATTCGCCGCTGTCGATCTCCTCGCGCTTGACGACCCTGGGCTGGACCTTGACGTCGAACGCCTCGCCGGTCTTGAGCGCGATGCTCGATCCACCGGGGGTATGCGGCAGCCGGCTCTCGCCGACGAACTGCGGCTGGCCGCGCGCGTCGCGCATATAGACGCGCACCACGCCCGCGGGCAGCGCATCGCCCAGCCCGCCCTCGCGCGACGAGGAGAAGCGCAGCACCGTGTCGGCGCTCTCGGCGGGATCGGCGCTCTGCATCCAGTCGTTGCGATACGCATACGCCTTGGCCGCGGCGGCGCCGCTCACGTCCAAAAAGCTGACCTGCTTCTGCTGGGCGTTGGCGATCGTCGTGCGTTCCTTGAGCGGATAGACGTAGAAGTCGCCCAGTTGCTCGCGATTGGCAGTCTCGGTGCCCGGCCGGTTGCCGCGCACTGCGCGGGGCGTGGGGCGGTATTGGTTGTTGGCGTTGCCGTCCTGCGTCGCGACCGTGCCCGCGACCAGAAGGGTGCGCGCATTGGCGAAGCCGGTGCCGGTCTGGTTGTTGAGCGTGATCCAGCCCTGGACGTCGATCTTGCCCGCGGCTTCGTCGAACAAGGCGACATAATCGGCCTTCCAGCCCATCCGGCGCGAGAGATAGGAGAGCGTCACCGGGCGCGATCCGGCGCGCGCGCTGTCGAGCGTCACCGAAAGCGTCGGCCGCGCGCGCAGATTGGGCGGGAGCGAGGGGAAGATCACGCGCCCCTGCGAGCGATCGAGGACTTCGATGCGGTTGCCGATCTGGAGGATCGTGCCGTTGTTGTTGGCGAGCACGCGGGCTTCCTCGCGCGTCTCGGCCTTGGTGACCGGATCGGTGCGGACCAAAGTGACCGTGCGGCCGACCGCCTTCTCCATCAGCTTTTCTGGCGTGAGCAGGTCGTAATCGAAATTCTGCTCGACCACGCCGATCCCGCCGCCCGAGAGCGTCACCGTCTCGGGGCGGATCGCGGCCGAGACGTCGGGGAATTCCTGCCGCGTGCGGCCATCGGGCAGCGTCAGCGTGCGCGTGTCCTGCACGAGCGCGAGATCGTTGTTGTAGATCGTGACCGAAACATCGCCCTGCGCGGTCGGTTCGGAAGCGGTCTGGGCGAAGGCCGATGCGGGGGCCGCGAGGAGAAACAGAGCCGTCCAGCGCATGAAAATCCTCCCCGATCGCCTGACCGGGGAGGATGCTAGCATGTTGTCGGTACGGGACCAGTCCCGCAATTGGTTAAGCGGCCGAAGGCGTCTCGACTTCGTCGTCGTTGCGCGCGGCGCGGCGGCGGCGGGGCTTCCTGGGGGCTTCGGCCTCCTCTTCCCCGGCCGGCTCGGCCTCGATTCCGAAGGCGGGCGGGAG
>JAEWCK010000137.1 GCA_023390675.1 Pseudomonadota bacterium | reverse complement strand
GTGCTGATGCGGCAGGACCCGCCCTTCGACCTGGGTTACATCACTGCGACGCACCTGCTCGAGCGGATCGCGGACAAGACGCTGGTGGTCAACGACCCCGCCAACGTGCGCAACGCGCCCGAGAAGGTGTTCGTGCTCGATTATGCCGGGTTCATGCCGCCGACGCTGGTGACGCGCAGCCTCGAGGAGGCGCGGGCGTTCCTCGCCGAGCATAAGGAGATCGTCGTCAAGCCGCTCCACGGCAATGGCGGCAAGGCGATCTTCAAGGTGGGAAGCGACGGCGCCAACCTCGCCTCGCTGATCGAAGTGTTCAACACCGCGTATCGCGAGCCGCACATGGTGCAGGCGTTCCTGCCCGCGGTGGCCGAGGGCGACAAGCGCATCGTGCTGGTCGACGGCGAAGTCGCGGGGGCAGTCAACCGCGTGCCCGGGGCGGGCGAGATCCGGTCGAACCTCGCAGTGGGCGGGTCGGCCGCCAAGACCGAGCTGACGCCGCGCGAGAAGCAAATCTGCGCGGCGCTCGGACCCGAGCTCAAGCGGCGCGGGCTGCTCTTCGTCGGGATCGACGTGATCGGCGGCGAGTGGCTGACCGAGATCAACGTCACTTCGCCCACCGGCATCGTCGCGATCGACCGCTTCAACGGCACCGACACCGCGGCGCTGATCTGGGAAGCGATCGAACGCAAGGTCGCCGCGCGCGCCTGATGTGGGACGCAGTCGCCTGGGGCTATTGGGGCATCTTCTTCCTGATGCTGCTCGAGAATGTCGTGCCGCCGGTCCCTTCCGAGGCGATCATGTCGGTGGGCGGGATCGCCGTCGCCAAGGGGCAGATGGACTTCACCCTGCTCGTGCTCGTCGGCACCGCGGGCACGGTGGTCGGCAACCTGTTCTGGTGGGAAGTCGGGCGGCGGCTGGGATACCGGCGCCTGAAGCCGCTGATCGACCGCTGGGGGCGCTGGCTGACGCTCGACTGGCACGAGATCGAGCGATTGAAGGCCTATTTCGACAGATGGGGCGGGCCGACGGTGTTCGTGTTCCGCTTCATGCCGGTAGGGCGGACGATCATCTCGATCCCCGCCGGCCTCATGCACATGCCGTTCTGGCGCTTCGTCGGCTACACCGCGGCGGGAAGCGCGGTGTGGAACGTCTTCCTGGTAGGCGTCGGCTATGCGCTGGGCGCGACGATCACCGACATCGAGCATTGGGTGGCGCCGATCGTGATCGCGATCGTGGCGTCGATCGTGGTGGTCTATGTCTGGCGGGTGCTGACCTGGCGGCCGAAGGATCGCGGCTAGGCGCGCGGATGCGCGTGGCGATAGACGTCGAGCAAATGCGCGGCGTCGACGGCGGTATAGACTTGAGTCGAGCTGAGGCTGGCATGGCCCAGCAGTTCCTGGAGCGCGCGCAGATCGGCGCCGCGGCCGAGCAGATGGGTCGCGAAACTGTGGCGTAGCGCATGCGGCGTGGTGCGATCGGACAGGCCCAGCGCGGCGCGCGCGGCGCGGACCGATTTGCGGATCATGCCGGGCGGCAGCGGGCCGCCCTTGGCGCCGCGGAACAGCGGCGCGTCGCGCGACACGCCATAGGGGCAGGCCTTCGCATAAGCCTCGATTGCTTCGCGGACCTGCGGGAGCAGCGGTACCACGCGGGTCTTGTCGCGCTTGCCGGTGACGCGGATCGTCGCGCCGAGCGGGAGCACTGCGCCGGTCAGCGCGACCGCTTCGCCGATGCGCAACCCCGCGCCATAGAGCAGGAGCAGCACCGCCCAGTCGCGCGCGGCGATCCACGGCTCGCGGGCGTCTTCCGATACCGTTTCGGCGAGCGCCACCGCCTCGTGCGGGGCGATCGGGCGCGGGACGCCCTTCTTCACGCGCGGACCCTTCAGGCGGGGCAGTTCGGCGGCGTCGCCCGCCGCCCATTTGAGGAAGCCGCGAACCGCGGAGAGCTCGCGCGCGGCGGAGGCGTTGGCGAGCCCGTCGTTGCGGCGATGCGCGAGATAGGCGCGGAGATCGGCTGCCGAGACCTTTCCGAGCGCCTCGCGCGTCACCGCCTCGCCCCGATGCGACTGGAGGAACGCGATCAGCCGCTCGGCGGTCGCCCCATAGGCGCGCACGGTGTGCGGCGAACGCCGCCGGTCGCGCGCGAGGTGCTGCGCATAGAGGAGCGGGAGCGCGGCTTCGGTCACGGCTTCGTCTTACCCAATCCTCCCCCGGAGGGGGAGGGGGACCGCGCAGCGGTGGAGGGGGCTCGCCCCAAGCGATGTCGCCCGCGGTTACTCCCCCTCCGTCATGCTGCGCATGCCACCTCCCCCTCCGGGGGAGGATTTGGGAGGTCAGCCGATCTTCTGTCCGGTCTTTTCCCAATCGGCCATGAACGCCTTGATGCCGTTGTCGGTGAGCGGATGCTTGACGAGCTGACGGATCACCGAAGGCGGCGCGGTCATCACGTCGGCGCCGATCTTGGCGGCCTCGAGCACGTGGATCGGATTGCGCACGCTGGCGACGAGGATCTCGGTGCCGAAATCGTAATTGTCGTAGATCGTGCGGATGTCGGCGATCAGGTCCATTCCCGGATAGCCGACATCGTCGTGCCGCCCGACAAAGGGCGAGATGAAGGTCGCCCCGGCCTTGCCCGCGAGCAGCGCCTGGTTGGCCGAGAAGCAGAGCGTGACGTTGACCATCGTGCCGTCGCCGGTCAGCGCCTTGCACGCCTTGAGCCCGTCGATCGTCAGCGGCACCTTGACCGCGACGTTGGCGGCGATCTTCCGCACGATCTCCGCCTCGCGCATCATGCCCTCGTAATCGAGCGCGACGACTTCGGCCGAGACGGGGCCGTCGACGATCCCGCAAATCTCCGCCACCACCTCGAGGAAATCGCGCCCCGCCTTGTGAATCAGCGAGGGATTGGTCGTCACCCCGTCGAGCAGCCCGGCATCGGCCAGGTCGCGGATGTCGGCGGTGTCGGCGGTGTCGGCGAAGAATTTCATGGAGGCCCCTTGGTCAGTCGTGCGTCAGCATCAGCTTGACGCGATTGCCCTTAAGCCGATTCACCGTGACGCGATAGGTGCCCGGGCGCATCCGATAATAGACGATCTTGCGGATCGTCGAGCAGCGCGGGCCGCGGCTCTCGCGCGCCATCTTCATTGCGCCGCCGCGCCCGGCAAAAGCGTCGATCCAGCCGTCCTGATCGGCGGCGATGCCGACAAGCCCCGCCTTGCGGATCGTGATGCGCGTCTCGACTTTCCCGCGGGTCACGGCAAATGTCGCCGAATGGCGGGTATCGAGCCCGCGGCCGTTGCGGGTCCAGCCCGATAGCGGGCGGGGAAGCCGCGCGTCATAGGCGCGACAGCCCTGCGGGACGGCGGTGACGAGCGCGAGCGCGACGAGAAGCATGCGAATCCTCCCTTTTGTGCCGGATCATGTTCTATAAATGTTCCCCAAGGACGGCAAGCGTGCGGATTCGGCAACGAATCCAGCGCGATGCCGTTATGATCGCGCAATGACCCGCCGCGCCCTGCCTCTGCTGCTGCTAGCGACTCCCGCCGCCGCGCAGGATACGCGCAACGAGATCTGGGTCGCCGGGCAGGCTTCGGCGAGCATCGCGGGCGCGAGCGTCTCGATCGACAGCACTGCGCGCTTCGACGAGGACGGGCTCTATCAATGGACGTTGGGCGGATTCGCCGGGGCGCAGGTGGACGGCGTCGATCTCGCGATCGGCTACCAGCACGGCACCGATTATGCCCGCGGCCGGATCAGCCGCACTGAAGAGCGCCTCCGCCAGCAGGCGAGCTTCGCGATCGCCGGGCCGCTCACCGCGCGCATCCGCTTCGAGCAGCGCTTCCGCAGCGACGGGAATGACACCGGCTTCCGCCTGCGGGGTCGCATCCAGCTGGGGCTGCCGCTCGGGCCGGTCAGGCTGCTCGGCTGGCACGAGAGCTTCGTCGAATTGAACGACACCGATTGGGGGCAGGACGCGGGCTATCGCCGGATGCGCAACTTCGCCGGATTCCAAGTGCCGCTGATCCCCGCGGTCAAGCTCCAGGCAGGCTATCTCAACCAATATGATTTCGGCCGCAACGGCGGACGCGACGAAATGGCGAACGTGGCGTCGTTCAGCCTGAACGCGGCCTTCTAACAGGGATTCCCTGGCGCGGCGAAATGCCCATATGAGGGCCGCCATGTCGCGCGCGCGCATCCTCGTCCTCCACCCGGCGCTCGGGCCGCTCGATTACCGCGTGCCGCACGGCATGGCGGTTGAGCCCGGGTCGATCGTCGTCGTGCCGATCGGACCACGCCAATATGCCGGCGTGGTGTGGGAAGCCGAGCGGCTGCCTACGCAAGAGATCGGCGACAATCGGCTGCGCAACATCCTCGCGGTGGCGGACGCGCCGCCGATCCCCGCGCCGGTACGCCGGCTCGTCGAGTGGACCGCGGGCTATTATCTGAGCCCGCCTTCCCAGGTGCTGGCGATGGCGCTCCGGACTTCGGCGGCGTTCGAGAGCGCGCCGACGATCGTCGAATATCGCGCGACCGGCGAGACTCCTGGGCGCCTCACGCCGCAGCGCGCGCAGGCGCTGACAAGGATCGGCGAGCGGCAGGGGCTGGTG
>JAEWCK010000108.1 GCA_023390675.1 Pseudomonadota bacterium | reverse complement strand
CGGGCCGGAGCGTCAGTCTTGGCGTACGCACGAACATGACCACTCTCCTCGGTCCTGCGGTGCCCCAAGCCACGTCACTGTGACGTGCTCGTTTCTCCGCGGTGTCAGGGAGCAATAAAAAAAGGGAGCCGGGGCGACCCGTCTCCCTTTTCGGTTGGTTCGTTCGCCGAACCCGGATCGCCCTGGTGGGCAACCCGGCCGGTCGCCCGATGTTATTCCGCCGCCTCTGCAATCATGTCGACCGAGCAGAACTTTCGGCCGAGCTTGCCTTCCTTGAACGACACGCGGCCGTCCACGAGCGCGAAGAGGGTATGGTCCTTGCCCATGCCCACGTTCACGCCCGGGTAGAATTTGGTGCCACGCTGGCGCACGAGGATGTTGCCCGCGACCGCGAGCTCGCCACCGAACTTCTTGACGCCGAGACGGCGGCCTGCGGAGTCGCGGCCGTTGCGGGAGGAACCGCCTGCCTTCTTATGTGCCATGGTCTATACTCCTCGTATCTCGCTTACGCTTCCGCGGCCGGGCTCTGGGCCTCGGCTTCGGGGGCGGCGGCCTTCTTCGCCTTGGGCGCGGCCTTCTTCTTCTCTTCCTGCGCACCGATCGCGGTGATCTTCAGGATCGTGTGGTTCTGGCGGTGGCCGTTCTTCCGGCGATAGTTATGCCGGCGGCGCTTCTTGAAGACGATGACCTTCTCGCCCTTCGCCTGCGCGACGATCTCGGCCGAGACGGTGAGGCCGTCGGTCGGCTTCAGCTCGGAGCCCTCGCCGGCGAGCAGCACGTCGCCCAGCGTGACCGTCGAACCTGCCTCGCCGTCGAGCTTCTCGACTACGATCTTGTCTCCCGCGGCAACGCGATACTGCTTGCCGCCCGTGCGCACGATAGCGAACATCGGTCTCTTCTCTAACAAAAGCATGTGCCCGCCAGGGAACGCCCCGGCAGGAGGAAGGGCGCAGCTAGGGGAGGATGCCCGCGAAGTCAACCATTGATCGCCCGCAGCGCAGCCAAATCCGCTTTCGATCCAGACCGACGGACAAGAAAATCTATGGCGGCGCGGAGTGTATTACGTTTTTGCGACACAGACGAGAGGCGTAACCGGGGATCAGGAGGGGATGTCAAAGGCTTCCAGGGAGAAAGCCCATGCAACGTCCGCTAGTTACCACGTTCCTCGCCGGGGTCTCGTTCCTCGGTTTCGCCGCCCCGGCGATGGCGCAGACCGCCGATCCGGTAGCCGCCGAGGACCAGTCCGAAATCTCCGGCGAGGAGATCGTCGTCACCGGCTCGCGCGTCGCCGAACGCAGCGTCGCCGACAGTCCGGTTCCCGTCGACGTGATCGGCGGCGAAGCGCTGACCCGGTCCGGCGCGACCGAGACCAATCGCGCGCTCCGCGATTTGGTCCCTTCGTTCAATTTCCCGCAGCCGTCGCTCGTCGACGGCACTGATTCGCAGCGCCCTGCGACGCTGCGCGGCCTGGCGCCCGATCAGACGCTCGTGCTCGTCAACGGCAAGCGCCGTCACGTTTCGGCGCTGCTCAATCTCAACGGCTCGGTCGGCCGCGGTTCCTCGTCGGTGGATCTCAACGAGATTCCGGCGATCGCAATCGACCGCGTCGAGATCCTGCGCGACGGCGCGTCATCGCTCTACGGCTCGGATGCGATCGCCGGCGTGATCAACCTCCAGCTGCGCCGCAGCGAGGGGGTGCGCGCGAGCATCACCTACGGCAAGTACCTGACCTCGATGGACGGCGTCCAGGACGTGACCGGCGTCGCCAATACCGGCGGCATCCCGACCGTGCTCACGCCGGGCGGCGTCACCAACGACATTCTCCAGCTCAACACGAGCGGCGAGGATCGTGAGCGCCATGACGGCGATACGCTGACGCTGGCGACCAATGTCGGCGTGCCGGTGGGCAAGGGCGGCTATCTCAATCTCACCGCCCAGTTCCGCGACCGCGACCCGACGAACCGTTCGGGCGCCGATCCGCGCCGTCAGTACCTGACAATCGGAGATCCGCGCGAGCTGACTATCGACCGCTTCACGCACCGCTACGGCGACGGCGAGGCGATCGACTACAACCTCTTCGCCAACGCCGGCTATGATCTGGGTGACGGCTTCGAGCTCTACGCCTTCGGAAGCTATGGCATCCGCGACGCCTCGGGCGGCGGCTTCTATCGCCGCGCCAACGACGTCCGCAATCGCGACTGGTCGGCCTCGACCACGACCTTCGTGCCGATCTATCCGGACGGCTATCTTCCCTATATCGCCACCGAGATCGAGGATGTCTCGGGCGCGCTCGGCGTGCGGGGCGATGTCGGCGGGTTCGCTACCGATCTGTCGGTCGTCTATGGATCGAACCAGCTCGATTACAGCGTCACCAACAGCGTCAACGTGTCGCTGGGCGCGGCGAACAGCCCACGCAACTTCGATGCGGGCGGGCTGCGTTCGGGGCAGACGGTCGTGAACCTCGATTTCAGCCGCAAGTTCGATTTCGCGGGTCTGCGTTCGTTCGGCATCGCGTTCGGCGGCGAATATCGCAACGAGAACTACAAGATCGTTCCCGGTGACGTCGCCAGCTACGTCAACGGCCCCTATTCGGCGGCGCCGTACAATGCCGCGGGCGGATCGCAGGTGTTTCCGGGCTTCCGCCCGAACAACGCCACCGATGTCTCGCGCGACAGCTGGGCCGGCTATGCCGAGGCCGATGCGGATCTGACCGATTTCCTTTCGGTCCAGCTCGCGGGCCGCTACGAGCATTATTCGGACTTCGGCGACACGCTGAACGGCAAGATCGCCGCGCGGATCGAGCCGGTGAAGGGCATCGCGATCCGCGGTTCGGCCTCGACCGGCTTCCGCGCGCCGAGCCTCGCCCAGCAATATTTCACGGCGACATCGACCGTGTTCACCGGCGGCAATCTGATCGAGACGGGCACCTTCGCGGTTTCCGACCCCGTCTCGGTGGCGCTCGGCGCCAAGCCGCTCAAGCCGGAGAAGTCGACCAATCTCGGCGGCGGCGTGGTCTTCTCGCTGATCCCGGGACTGACGCTCACCGCGGACTATTACAACATCAAGATCCGCGACCGCATCGTGCTCAGCGAGTCGCTCAGCGGCGCTGCGGTCGTCGCATTGCTGACCCAGGCCGGGATCACCAATGCAAGTTCGGCGCGTTTCTTCGTCAATGGCGTCGATACCCGCACCGAGGGTGTCGACGTGGTTGCGACGTATAAGGTGCCCGATTTCGGTGCCGGGCGCTTCACGCTGTCGGCGGGCTACAACCATAACCGCACGCAGATCCTCAGCCGCGCGTCGCTGCCGTCGCTGCCGGGCCTCGTCGTCTTCGGCCGCGCCGAATCGCTGCGGATCACCGATGGCCAGCCGCGCGACAAGATCAACGCGTCGGTCGACTGGGACCTCGATCCGGTGGGGCTGACGGTGCGCACCAATCGCTATGGCCGCGTGCTCTCGACCGGCAGCTCGACCGACCTGGCGATCCCGGCGGGGCAGGGCGTCGCGGACTATTGGCTCGAGCCAAGGTGGATCACCGATGTCGAGCTGCGCGTTCAGGCGCTTCCCGGCGTGCAACTCGCGGTCGGCGCGGACAATGTGTTCGACGTATATCCGACCAGGGCCCCGGCGGGCGGCGTCTACGG
>JAEWCK010000409.1 GCA_023390675.1 Pseudomonadota bacterium | reverse complement strand
ACGCCGCCAAGCTCCTCGGCGATCTGGGTCGCGGTCATGCCGCTATCCCACATCTTCTTCAGCGTATCGATACGCTCGTCGGTCCAGCTCAACTTCACTTCCTTCAACTTGCGGGCGGCGCGTGCAGCGGTTACGCGAAGCCGCGATGAGCAGCCACCCCGAAATTGGTTCACAGCTTCCCGAGCCGGGCGTTCCGGTGATCCGCAACGTCAACTGGGGAGGCTTGCGCACCCTCTATATCAAGGAGGTGCGGCGTTTCTTCAAGGTCCAGCTCCAGACGGTGTGGGCGCCGGCGGTCACGACGCTGCTGTTTCTGGTGATCTTCACCGTCGCTTTGGGCGGCGGCGGGCGGACGGTGATGCTCCAGGGCAAGCCGATTCACTTCGCCGACTTCATCGCGCCGGGGCTAATCGTGATGGGGATGCTGCAAAACGCCTTCGCCAATGCGAGCTTCTCGCTGCTCGTCGGCAAGATCCAGGGGACGATCGTCGACTATCTGATGCCGCCGCTGTCGACCGCAGAGCTGCTGACCGCGCTCGCGGGTGGCGCGGTGACGCGCGCCTTCTGCGTCGGCGGGGCGGTGTGGGTGGCGATGGCGATCTGGGGAGTCAACGTGTGGCCGCAGCATCTGTGGGCGGTGCTGTGGTTCGGCTTCCTCGGCTCGCTGTTCCTTGCGCTGATGGGGGTGCTGACCTCGATCTGGGCGGAGAAGTTCGATCACGCCGCGGCGGTGACGAATTTCGTCGTGGCGCCGCTCGCATTGCTTTCGGGCACCTTCTATTCGGTAGAGCGGCTCGCGCCTGCCTTCCAGGCGATCAGCCACGCAAATCCGTTCTTCTACATCATCTCGGGGTTCCGCTACGGTTTCCTGGGCGTCGCCGATTCGCCGATCGCCGTGGGGAGCGTCGTGATCCTCGGGCTCGATGTGGTGCTGGCCTTGTTCTGCTACGCGCTGCTGCGCCGGGGCTGGAAGATCAAGAGCTAGTCGAGCGCGTCGGCGAGCGTGCGCAGCACTTCGGCGGCGTGCTCCGCGATCACGTCGCCATGGCTCACCACGATGCGGCGCAGGCCGGGCTCGGCCGCCCAGGCGTCGAATTGCGCGGCGAGCGCGAGCTTGTCGTCGACGATCATCCGGCGGACCATCCACGGCGTCTGCGGCTCCGAGACGCCGAACCCCATCAGCCGCGCCATGATCGCCGCGCCTATGCCGTGCGGGTGCGCGACATTGGCGATGAGATCGTTGGCGACGATCGTCAGCCCCGACGCGCGGCGCACCTCGAGCGCGGCCTCGTGCCCGCCGGTGCCGGGCATGACGACGAAGCGGACTTCGGGATCGTCCATCATGTCGCGCGTGGCGTCGACTTCCACGGCCTCCGCGACCGCCTCGGCTGCGCCTGGCGGTGCGATCACCTCGATATCGGGATAGCGCTGCTTCCAGATGCGCGCGTCGAGCCGGTGGTGGTCGCCGGGGACGATCAGGAAGGCGGGGCGGCCCATCGCCTCGATCCGCGCCATCTCGGGCTCGTCGAGCGCGATGGCGCTGAAAATCGCGGTGCGATCGCCCGAGAGGCGCAGCACGGTCATCCGCCGCGGGAAATTGCCGAGCGGCATGCGGATCTCGCCCGCGACGGTGAGGATGCCGTCGTCCAGCTCGGTCAGCGGGCCATGCGGCATGACTTCCCATTTCTCGAGGATGGCGGGCATCGGCTTGCTCCTGTCGGTGGCGCGATGCGAAACTCGCATATGACGCGAAACGATCCGCAAGTCCCGCGGTGTTGACGCCTTCGTGCGGCGAACCGTAAAAGCGCGCTCCGGCGGCCCGCGACGGAGCCGCCTTTTTGCTTTTCAGGAGGTAACGTTCCGATGGCCATCACTCCGCTCATGCCCGTCTATCCGCGGTGCGATGTGCGGCCGGTGCGAGGCGAGGGCGTCTATCTCTATGGCGAGCGCGGCGAGCAGTATCTCGACTTTGCCGCGGGCATCGCAGTCAATGCGCTGGGGCACGGGCACCCGCATCTGACCAAGGTCTTGCAGGACCAGGTCGCGACGCTGATGCACGTGTCGAACCTCTACGGTAGCCCGCAGGGCGAGGCGCTGGCGCAGCGGATCGTGGACAACAGCTTCGCCGACACGGTGTTCTTCACCAACTCCGGCGTCGAGGCGATCGAGTGCGCGATCAAGACCGCGCGGCGCTATCATTACGCCAACGGCAATCCCCAGCGGCACAAGCTGATCACTTTCAAGAATGCGTTCCACGGCCGCTCGCTGGGCGCGATCTCGGCGACCGATCAGGCCAAGATGCGCGACGGTTTCGAGCCGCTGCTGCCGGGCTTCGACTATGTGAAGTTCAACGATCTCGAAGGCGCGCTCGCCGCGATCGACGACGAGACCGCGGGCTTCCTCGTCGAGACGGTGCAGGGCGAGGGCGGGATGACCGCGGGCACGCCCGAGTTCATCAAGGGACTGCGCAAGGCGGCGGACGACAGTGGCATCCTGCTGATCCTCGACGAGATTCAGTGCGGATACGGGCGCACCGGCAAGATGTGGGCGTACGAGCATTACGGCATCGAGCCCGACATCCTGACTGCGGCGAAGGGTATCGGCGGGGGCTTCCCGCTCGGCGCGTGCCTCGCCACTGAAGAGGCGGCCAAGGGGATGACCTTCGGCACGCACGGATCGACCTATGGCGGCAATCCGCTCGGCATGGCGGCGGGGCAGGCGATCCTCGACGTGATGCTCGAGGACGGCTTTTTCGAGCATGTCACCAAGATGGGCGAGCGCATGCGCCAGGCGTTCGAGCAGCTGATCCCCAACCACGATCACCTGTTCGAGGAAATCCGCGGCAAGGGGCTGATGCTCGGGATCAAGATGAAGGAGCCCGCGGTCAGCCGCGAGTTCGTGGCGCACCTGCGCGACAATCACGGGCTGCTGACGGTCGCCGCGGGCGAGAACGTGTTTCGCGTGCTGCCCCCGCTGATCATCGACGAGAGCCACGTCGCCGAGTGCGTCGAGCGGCTGAGCGCGGGCGCGCGGACCTACGCGCCTGCCGCGGACGACTGATGCGCCACTTCCTCGACCTGTCGGATGCCGGCGCCGAGGGCGTCGCGGCGATGCTTGCCGATGCGCGCGCGCGCAAGGAAGCGCGGAAGGGGTGGCCGAAGGGCAAGGCGGACGCCGATGCGCCGCTTGCCGGGCATGTCCTTGCGATGATCTTCGAGAAGAACTCGACGCGCACGCGCGTCTCGTTCGACATGGCGATCCGCCAGCTGGGCGGCACCAGCATCGTGATGGACGCAGGCAGCATGCAGCTCGGCCGCGGCGAGAGCATCGCCGACACCGCGCGCGTGCTCTCGGGCTATGTCGACGCGATCATGATCCGCACCGACGATCACGCGAAGGTGGTCGAGATGGCCGAGTACGCCAGCGTGCCGGTGGTTAACGGGCTCACCGATGCCTCGCACCCCTGCCAGATCATGGCCGACCTGCTGACGATCGAGGAGACCGGGCGGAGTCTCAAGGGAATCAAGGTCGCGTGGCTCGGCGACGGCAACAACGTCCTCGCCTCGATCATGGAAGCCGGCGGGCTGATGGGGTTCGACGTCGTCGCGGCGTGCCCGCAGGGTTTCCAGCCTTCGGACGAGGACGTCGCGCGCGGGCGCGGCCGGGCGCGCGTGGTGGGCAGCGCGAAGGAGGCCGCGGAAGGCGCCGACATCCTCGTCACCGATACCTGGATCTCGATGGGCCAGGCGCATGCCGAGACCAAATTGAAGGCGATGATGCCCTTCCAGGTCGACGAAGCGCTGATGGCGGCGGCAAAGCCTGATGCGAAATTCCTCCACTGCCTGCCCGCGCACCGCGGCGAGGAAGTGACCGACGCCGTGATCGACGGCCCGCAATCGCTGATCTGGCCCGAGGCGGAGAATCGCCTCCACGCGCAGAAGGCAGTGCTGCGCTGGGTGTTCGGGCAGATCGGCTGAGTTGCGCTGCGGCGCGGCGATACCCATGTGGCTGCCCACATGGAAAATCTGACTATTCCTCCGACCGATCTCGATCGCGCGATCGGCTTCACCATTCCCGGACGCCATGCGCGCGGCCGCATGACACGGCTGGGGCCGGTGCTCGACGAGATCCTCTCGGCGCACGCCTATCCCGAGCCGATCGAGCGCATCCTCGCCGAGGCGCTGACGCTCGCCGCCTTGCTCGGCTCGACGCTCAAGGACCCGAGCGGCCAGCTCACGCTCCAGGCGCAGACCGAGCGCGGCATCGTCAAGCTGCTCGTGGTCGATTACCAGGGCGGCAAGCTGCGCGGCTATGCGCAGTTCGACGGCGACCGGCTGGCGACGCTCGGCAAGAACCCGTCGCTCTATGCGATGTTCAACACCGGCTATCTCGCGGTGACGTTCGATCTCGGCACCAGCGGCGAACGCTATCAGGGGATCGTGCCGCTCGACGGCGACAGCCTCGCCGAGGCTGCGCAGCATTATTTCATGCAGTCCGAGCAGATTCCCAGCCTCGTCCGCCTCGCGCACCGCCGCGGGCGCGACGGCAAGCTGATCGCCGGCGGGCTGTTCCTCCAGCACATGCCCGAGGGCGAGGAGGGGCGCGAGCGGCTGCACGTGCGCCAGGACCATCCCGAATGGCAGCATGTCGAAGCGCTTGGCGCGACGATGGGCGCGGACGAGCTTGCCGATCCGTCGATCCCGCTCGAGACCTTGGTCTGGCGGCTGTTCAACGAGGAGCCCGAGGTGCGGCTGCTATCGGGCACCGAGCTTTCGCGCGGCTGCCGCTGCGACGCGGCGTATATCATGCAGGTCCTCGCCAAGTTTCCCGAGACCGAGCGCGCCGAAATGGCCGACGAGAATGGCGTGATCAGCGTCGATTGCGCCTTCTGCTCGAAGAAATTCCCCGTCGCGCTCGCCGATTTCGTTCCGCCCCCGTTGTAATCGCGAGGCGGTCTTCCATATCGGCGGCGAGGGGAAACGGTCCGGGCCATGGAGGCCGGGCAGATGCCGGGGCGGGGAGATGACGATGGTTCGGCGTTACCTGCGCCCGGCCGTGGCCGGTGCTCTGCTACTGTGTACTGCGGCGTCACCGCAATTGGCGCGTTCGCTCACGGCGCTTCGCATGGTCGAGCGCGGCCAATGGCAATTGAAGGAGCGCGCGGGCGGCGAGCGGCGGCTGTGCCTCACCAACCCCGCGGCCCTGCTTCAGCTCGGCCATGGCAGCACGCAGTGCGAGCAGTTCGTGATGGATGACAGCACCCGCGGCGCGACGATCCGCTACACCTGCCCCGGGCACGGCCACGGCCGCACCACCGTGACGGTCGAGACGTCGAGGTTGCTCAAGGTCGAGACGCAGGGTGTGGCGGACGGCGCGCCCTTCGAGCTCGAATATGAGGCGCGCAAGGTAGGGACCTGTAACTGATTGCGGCGTTTACGATTATTTCATCGCTGGCGCGCTACCGTGAGGCTGCTCCTTTGGAGCACTTTCCTCTCTGGCATGGGTTTTCCCGAAACACTGGGCCGCTCCCCGAGCGGCCCATTTTGATTCGGGGCGAAAGCCGCTAGGCGAGCGCGATGACCGACAGCATTGCCTTGGCCCTGATTTCGGGCGGACTCGATTCGATGGTGTCCGCCGCGCGAGCGCGCGAGGACGGGCATCGCCTGCTCGCGCTCTCGATCGATTACAACCAGCGTCATCAGGTCGAGCTGGCCGCGGCGCGCCGGATCGCCGCGGCGCTTGGCGCCGAGCGCCATGTCGTGCTGCCGCTCGACTTGCGCGCGTTCGGCGGTTCCGCGCTCACTGCCGAGATCGACGTGCCCAAGACCGGGGTGGGGGACGACATTCCCGTCACCTATGTGCCCGCGCGCAACACGATTTTCCTCAGCCTCGCCCTCGGCTGGGCCGAGGCGGCGGGTGCGCGCGACATCTATATCGGCGTCAATGCGCTCGATTATTCGGGCTATCCCGATTGCCGCCCCGAGTTCATCGAGGGTTTCGAGCGGCTCGCCGAGCTGGCGACCAAGGCGGGGGTGGAAGGCGAACCCTTCCACATCCGCGCCCCCCTCCAGCACATGACCAAGGCCGCCATCGTCCGCGAAGCGGCGCGGCTCGGGCTCGACGCGGGGATGAGCTGGTCGTGCTACGATCCGGCGCCGGGCAGCTTGCATTGCGGGCTGTGCGACAGCTGCCGCCTGCGCGCCCAAGGGTTCGCGGAAGCGGGGTTGCCCGATCCCACGGTCTACGCGGTCCGGCCGTGACCTACGCAGTCAAGGAAATGTTCCTCACGCTCCAGGGCGAGGGCGTGAATGCCGGCGCGCGCGCGGTATTCGTGCGCTTCGCCGGGTGCAACCTGTGGAGCGGGCGCGAGCAGGACCGCCGCGCGGCGGTCTGCAGGTTCTGCGACACCGATTTCGTCGGCACGGATGGCCTTGGCGGCGGCAAGTTCGCCGAAGCCGAAGCGCTCGCCGCTGCGGTCGAGGAATTTTGGGGCGACGGAATGGAGGCACGCTTCGTCGTGCTCACCGGAGGCGAGCCGATGCTCCAGGCCGACGACGCGCTGGTCGACGCGCTCCACGCGCGGAGCTTCCGCATCGCGATCGAAAGCAACGGGACGCTGCCCGTGCATCCCGGCATCGACTGGGTGTGCATCAGCCCCAAGGCAGGCAGCGAAGTCGTCCAGCGCGCCGGCGACGAATTGAAGCTGGTCTGGCCGCAGCCGGACACCGATGTCGACGCGATCGAAGGCTGGGACTTCGCCCATTTCCTCGTCCAGCCGATGGACAGCGCCGAGGGTCGGGCGAATGTCGAGGCCGCGGTCGCCTTCGCGATGGCGCGGCCCAAATGGCGCCTGACGCTCCAGACGCACAAGCTGCTCGGCTTGCGCTGACGGCTCAGCCCGTGCCGGGCAGCGGGCCGCATTTCTTGGCGACGTAAGCGTCCTTCTTCCAGCATTTCTCATCGCCGAAGGGCGGGAGCGGGCCCCAGCTCAGCCCCTCGACATATTGCCGCGCCGGGCGGAATTGCTCGCCCCAGGGCTGGAGGCTCGCGCGCAGCTCGCGCATGCGGGCGATGGCGACGTCGCCGAACTCGCCGCGCTTGGCGAAAACCGCATCATGGCCGATTGAGGCTGCGGTCTGGCAGAAAGATAGCTGACCCGAAACCGTGGAAAAGCCCGAATAGATTCGCGTGCCGTACTTGTCGAGCTCGGTCTGGCCTTCCTTCTTGGTCTTGGCCGTTCTTGTAAAATATTTCTCAAGCGTAGCGTATGAATTACGCAGTTCGACTTCGTGATCCTTGAGCACGGCATTGTAATTCGACAGCGTCAGGAGAGTCGGCTCGAACTGGCATTGCAGCGCGGCGACGTTCAATGCGGCACGCAGGTTCCAGGCGAGCGCGGCGCGCAGTTCCTCGGCATTCGCACCGGGCAGCGCCGGGCCGGTCATTCCGGGTTCCTCGCCGGTGACGCGCGCGCCGGAGAGATTGGCAGGCTTCAGGAAGAATTGCGCCGAAGCCGGCGCCGAAGCGAACAGCCCCAAGCCGGCGGCCAGGCCGAGCACGATACGCGGAACGAGCATTTTTTGCCTCTGACTAAATCCCCAAGGCCAAGGGTTAGGGGCTTTCGAGTCTGCGCCCAAGCCCCTTTTTTGGCTGCGAATCCCGGCGGACCGGCGATTCGCCGCAAATTGGCGGCAAAACATCTCGTCTCGCCGCATTGGCAGGGGCGCGGCGGACGAAAGGAAAGGGCCGCCCGGTCGCCCGGACGGCCCCAATCCGTAACACGCTAACGCGTGCCGATTACATCGCGTTGCCGGCGGTGTTCTCGGTCGTGGTCGTCGTGGTGTTCTCGGTCATCGTGCCGTTGTCCATGGTGGTGGCCGAGTCCACGTTGGTCACCATGGTGTCGGTGACGGTGGTGTTCTCGGTCGGCACGACCTCGGTCGTGTTGGTGACGTTGGTCGACTCGTTGCTGGTGCACGCCGAGGCCAGAAGGGCCGCACCGGCGATCATCGAACCCGCAACGATCTTCGAAAGGACTGCACGCATGTAAAAGCTCCCTAGATAATGGATTTGGATGACGGATACGCCGTTAATACCCAAACCGCGGTGGACATTAGACGGTTCGGGACAAGCCCTCAAGACTCGTTTTTTGACCTGTCCACAGCCAGAGCGTCCAAAAATGGCAAAAATGTGGCCGCGAGCGCCAAATCGAATTGCTGCGCTGTTACCGGTACCCCGAGCGCAGCGGCACTGGTGACCGGGAATTCGGCGATGCCGCACGGCACGATCCCGCCGAAATGGCCGAGATCGGGATCGAGGTTCACCGCGAAGCCGTGGAGCGTCACCCATTGGCGGATGCGCACGCCGATCGCGCCGATCTTGGCTTCGTTGCCCGATTTGTCGTGCGTCCAGATACCGATCCGGCCCGGCGCGCGGAATGCCTCGATCCCGAACGTGCCGAGCGCGGCGATCGCCCAGCCTTCGAGCGCATGGACATAGCAGCGCACGTC
>JAEWCK010000407.1 GCA_023390675.1 Pseudomonadota bacterium | reverse complement strand
CCCAGCCCCCGGAGCGCGTGATGAACAAGCAGGATCTTATCAACGAAGTCAGCGACCTGGCTGGCATCAGCAGAAGCGACGCGGTCGCCGCCGTGGAGGCTGTGTTCGATTCGATCACGCGCGGCCTTCAGCGTGGCGATGAGGTGCGTATCGTCGGCTTCGGCAGTTTCTCGGTTTCCAAGCGCGCCGCTTCAACGGGCCGCAATCCGCGCACCGGCGAACCGATGCAGATCGATGCGAGCAACCAGCCGAAGTTCCGGCCGGGCAAGTCCTTGAAGGACGCCTGCAACGGCTGACGCGCCGCCGGTCGCCCGGCGACGCGTCGGCAGCCTATTTCGCGGCGTTCAGCTTCTTCACGTGATCGTAATGCATCGCCACGACCGTTGACGTGTCGGCGGCGAAGGTCTTGAGCGGCGCGACGGTGCCGGTCGCGGCATAGTCCTTGAGCGTCGCCAGGGCCTTTTCATGGCCCATCTGCTGCTCGTTGAGATAGGCCTTGTCGAACGCCGCGCCCGACAGGCCCCTGAGCTTCTCGATCTTGGCCCGGTGCTCGGCGTCGAGCGATTTGTCGACGGGGGTGTTGGACGCCTTCGCGGCCTTGGCAAGGTTCGCCGAGGACGTGGTGTGGTCCCTGATCATCATGTTGGCGAAGTCCTTCACCTTGCCGTCGGACGACTTGGTCAGCGCCAGCTTGCTCGATTCAAGCTCGAACACATCGGTCATCGCCGCCTTGTGCGTGAACTGCGTCGCGGTCAATGGTGCGGCGAGGGCAGGGGCCGCGAGGGCCAGCGTGGTGGCCGTGAAAAGCGTGCGCACAAACATGGGTTAATCTCCGCGGATCGTGTGGTTTCAGCGCTCGTCCCGTAACCGCCCGCCACAGCTGTTGTTCCTGTGCTGGACATTGCCCGCGCGAGCGCCTACACGCCGCTTCCGCGACGGGCGCGGGGCGCGTAGCTCAGTGGTAGAGCACTGTGTTCACACCGCAGGGGTCGCAAGTTCAATCCTTGCCGCGCCCACCAGGTAGAAAGCCCGCCGGTCCAGCGACCGGCGGGCTTTTTGCTGCTCTTCCGCCTCTCCCCTTCAGGGGACAGGCTATGTCAGTTCAGATCCTGCCGCAAAAACCGCATTTGCGTCGCCGCGCCCGCCGCGACGATCCACGCCATCAGTGCGGCGAACGACGTCGCCCACGACAGCGCCAGCATCACGCCCGGCCCCAGCGGCATGACCAGCCCGGCGCCGCGCGCCCAGGCGTTGAGATTGGCCATGTGATAAAAGGGTAGCACCTTGATCAGGCCCGCGGTGAGCGCCGGGGCATAGCCATAGGCCATGATCCCGATCGGCATCACCAGCCCCTCGAGGATGACGATCGCGATCGACAGGATCATCGTCGCGAGGATCGACTGGGTGAGGATCGCGAACGTCGCCGCGAACGCGACCGTGTAGAGGATCGGGAGCAAGGCGCTGGCGCCGGCATGGACGTGCGCGTCAGCGAGCGCGGCCAGCGTCACGCCCGCGGGCACCTTCTGGCCCTGGAGCGTCTGCAGCCAGTCGCCAAGCAGGATGATCAGGTCGGCGACGATCAACGCGGCGACCACGAAGCCGATCGCGATCGCCCATTTGGCCGCGATCAATTGCCAGCGCGATCGCGCGGGGATGATCAGCTTCCACGTGTTCCAGCCATATTCGCCGGCGAAGACTACCGCGACGAACCCGGCGATGAGGAAGCGCCCGGGCGGCGACATCGGGATTTCCCAGACGAGCGTGCTGTCGCGGATCCACTTGGCCGCGGGCATGATCTTTTCGGCCGCGCCCGGCGGGTCGAACGCATCGTGGACGAGCACCGCGGCAACGATCAGCGCAGTGACGATCGGATAGATCCACACCATCAGCCAGGTCGCGCGGTGGCGGCGGAGCTTCAGCGCTTCGGCGCGGACGGCGTCAAGCATCGGAGTCCCTCGTCATGTTCAGGAAGATTTCCTCGAGGCTGCGATCCTCGGGGCCGACGCGGAACACCTCGGCTCCGGCCTCGACCAGCTGGCGGACGATCGCCGGCGCGGCGTCGCGCTGCGCATGCACCCGGAGGCGCCCTTCGACCTGCTCTACCGGCCAGCGCCCGTCCAGCGCGCGCGCCGCGGTGTCGAGCGGCTCGGCTTCCACGCGCAGCGTCTCGCCCTGGTCGAGCATCTCGCGCACGCTCGCCTCGCGGATCAGCTTGCCCTTGTGGACGATCGCCACGCGGTCGCAGATCTGCTCGACTTCGTGGAGCAGGTGGCTCGAGAGGAACACTGCCTTGCCGTCGTGCGCCAGCCCGCGGAGCAGCGTCCGCATGTCCTGGATGCCCGCGGCATCGAGGCCGTTGGCCGGCTCGTCGAGGATCACGAGGTCGGGGTCGTCGAGCAGCGCGGCGGCGACGCCGAGCCGCTGCTTCATCCCCGTCGAATAGCCCTTCACCTTGCGCTTCGCGTCGCGTGTCAGCTCGACGCGGTCGAGCACCGCCTCGATCCGCGCGCCGTCATGCCCCTGCGTGCGCGCCAGCACGCGCAGATTGTCGCGCCCGGAAAGGAACGGATAGAAGGTGCCGCCATCGACCAGCGAGCCGACGCGGCGCAGCGCGCGCCTGTCGGAAACGTCGCGGCCGAACAGCCGGACATTGCCCGCGCTCGGCCGGATCAGCCCCAGCGCCATGCGGATCGTCGTGCTCTTGCCCGCGCCGTTGGGGCCCAGAAAGCCATAGACCTCGCCGCTGCGCACGCTGAGCGACACGTCGTCGACCGCGCGCTTCGCCCGCGCGCCGCGGCCATAGGTCTTGCCGAGCGCGCGCAGCTCGAGCGCAGGCATGTCTTCGGATCCGCTATCGGGCATCCATTTCTCTCCCCCCGCACCGGATTCGATGCCGTTCGGCAATGTCTGCACAATAAGCGGTGTGTTAGCAAGGTATAACGCATCCCGCTTGCTCGTCGCCGCGAAGATCGGACTTCCAATGTAGTATTTCGCCTGTCACGCTCGGCAGATGCGCAACCACGCCGAATGCCAGCCTCGTAATGCCCTGCGATTTATCGCCGTTGCCGTCGTTGCCTTGGCCGCCGGGCTGTTCGCTCCGGCATCCGCTTTTGCCCAGGCGACGCTCCTCGTGCCCGACCGCGTCTTCACCGCGACCGACAAGGTCGAGCATCCCGGCTGGAAGGTGCTGGTCGAGAAGGACCGCATCGTCGCAGTCGGGCCCGACGTCGTCGCGCCGGCAGGGGCGAAGACGATCGCTTTGCCCGGCACCACGCTGATCCCCGGCATGATCGACTTGCACGTCCATCTCTTCCTCCACCCGTATAACGAGACGAGCTGGAACGATCAGGTGATCAAGGAGCCGCTGGCGCTGCGCACCGCGCGCGCGGTCGCGCATGCGCGCGCGACGCTGATGGCCGGATTCACCACCGTCCGCGATCTCGGCACCGAAGGAGCGGGGGACGCCGATGCGGGCTTGAAAGCGGCGATCGCGCAGGGAATCGTCCCGGGGCCGCGGTTGCTGATCGCCGACACGGCGCTGGTCGCCACCGGGGCCTATGGGCCGAAGGGCTATGCCTTCGACATGCCGCAGGGCGCCGAGGAAGTGAGCGGGGAGGGGATCGTCGCCGCGGTCCGCCGTCAGATCGCGCACGGCGCCGACTGGGTGAAATTCTACGCCGATTATCGCTGGGGTCCCGGCGAGCCGAGCCGCGCCACCTTCAGCCTCGACGAATTGAAGGCGGGTGTCGCCGCCGCGCACGATGCCGGGCGCAAGGTCGCGGTGCATGCGAGCACGATCGAGGGGATGCGCCGCGCGATCCTCGCGGGCGCCGACACGATCGAGCACGGCAATGACGGCACCACGGAGGTCTTAGCGCTGATGAAGGCGCATGGCGCCGCCTTCTGCCCCACGCTCGCCGCGACCGACGCGATCACGCGCTATGGCGGGTGGAACGGCGCCGCGCCCGAGCCCGAATCGATCCGCGCCAAGCGCGCGAGCTATGCCGCCGCGCTCAAATCGGGCGTGACGATGTGCGTCGGCGGCGACACGGGCGTCTTCGCGCACGGCGCCAATGCCCGCGAGATCGTGCTGATGGCGGGCTGGGGCATGGGCGCGGCCGAGGCGCTGTGGACCGCGACCGCGGGCAATGCGCGCATCCTCGGCATGGAAGACCGGATCGGCAGCATCGCGCCGGGCAGAATCGCCGATCTCGTCGCGGTCGAGGGCGATCCGCTGGCCGATCCGGGCGCGCTCGCGCGCGTGAATCTCGTGATGCAGGCGGGGACGATCGTCCGCGCACCCTGAGGGGCGCCAGCCCCTCGTCACACATCCGTAACCGGAGAGTCTCGGAAGATTCTCCGATCTCCAACGTGGCAGTCACGGACGGCCCCTAGCGCGGCGCTGCGGCGACGGGGGCAAGCCGAGTCGATTCCGCACAGTTTCGCAACGCCAAACCGGCCCGGCGCCGGACGGAGATCATATGTCCAGCTTCAAACGCCTCAGCCTCATTCTGATGACCAGCTGCGCAGGCGCCGCCCTGTCGGCGTGCGATGGGGCGCTGAGCGTCGCCTCGCCGGGCGAAGGCACGATCGTCGTTCCCGCGCCGGCACCCGCGCCGACGCCGACCCCGACTCCCGCGACTCCGACCCCGACCCCCGGCCAGCCCGCGCTCGCCTGCCCGTCGGGCACCACCGATGTCGGCGTGGTCGGCAGCTTCCGCGGCTGCCGCGTGCCCTCGCTGATCACCGGCAACGTCACGCTCGCGAAGCTCCCGGGCGTCGCCTATGAGCTCAACGGCCGCGTCGATGTGGGCATCGACATCGGCGGCGGCGGCACCGCCCCGGGCGGTTCGTCCGCGATCCTGACCATCCAGCCCGGCGTCGTGCTCTACGCCAACGCGGTCAACGCCGATAACGACTTCCTGCTCGTCAACCGCGGCTCGCGCCTCCTCGCCGAGGGCACCGAGACTGCGCCGATCATCTTCACGTCGATGCAGAACCTGCAGGGCACCGCGAACGACGAGACGCAGGGGCAGTGGGGCGGCGTCATCCTCGCCGGCCGCGCGCCGATCGACAATTGCAACCTCGCCGGGGCGACCGGCGGCGCCGCGAACTGCGAGAATGTCGTCGAGGGCACCGGCACCGCGCTATACGGCGGCAACAGCGCCTCGGACAATTCGGGCACGCTGCGCTACATCCAGTTCCGCTTCTCGGGCACCACGCTCGCCCCGGACGTCGAGCTGCAGAGCCTCACGCTCGGCGGCACCGGCTACGGCACCACGATCGACCACATCCAGTCGCACAACTCGTCGGACGACGGCATCGAGATCTTCGGCGGCCGCACTAACCTCAAATATTATGTCGCGACCGGCGCGGACGACGACAGCCTCGACTTCGACGTCGGCTATCGCGGCCTGATCCAGTTCATGATCGCGGTGCAGAAGCCGAACAACACGCAGAGCGACAACTATCTGATGGAAGTCGACTCGAACAACGCCGACGACGCGCTGCCGCGCACCTGGGGTCAGATCGCCAACTTCACGATGATCCAGACCACCACCAACACCAACGCCGCGGTCCGCATCCGCGGTGGCGCCGACACGCGCTTCGTCAACGGCATCTTCGTGACGCCGAACGCCTGCGCCACGCTCGTCGCTTCGGACGCGAACAAGTCGACGATCCGCGCTTCGGACTCGACCCCCTCGACTTCGCTGCCCGCTCCGGGCGTGACCGAGAACCTCGGCGCGTTGCAGGACTTCGGCCCGCCGATGATGAACTCGGTCTACTTCGCCTGCGGCGCGACGAAGTTCGCGCAGACCACGGTGAACGGCATCACGCTCACCGCGGCCGAGCAGCAGAATGCGGTCACCACCGGCAACAGCAGCAATGTCGAGCTGAACGGCACGGCGGCGAACGCCGTCACCGGCACCTATCTGACCGGCAGCGGCGCGGCGGCGATCACGGCGGCCAACCCGGTCACCTACAACCCGGCTCCCGCCTCGGGCCTGGCACAGTTCTTCGTGAACGCCAGCTTCATGGGCGCGGTCGGCCCGGCCGGCAGCGGCTTCGACACCTGGTTCCAGCGTTGGACCTGCAATTCGAACCGGGCGAATTTCGGCGCGAACAGCGGCAGCTGCACGGCGCTGCCGAACTGACGCGCGACGACGTGACGGGACGGCGCGCGCTACCGCGCCGTCCCGTGCTCGCCTCCACCGAAAAATCGTACCGGAACCGGAACATGAGAACCCAGCTCGCCTTTGGAAGCCTCCTTCTAGCCACCTCGCAGCTGGTCGCCCCCGCGGCGCTGGCGCAGGTTGCCGGATCGGGTCCGACACAATCCGCGCCTCCCTCGGGCGCGGTGACGACGCCGACCACCGATGCGGAGCCTCAGGCGCAGGAAAGCGTCGATATCTCGGCGCCCGGCGTCGATTACGAGGACACCGGCGAGATCGTCGTCCAGGGGCGCAACATCCCCAACGTCGTCCGCGCGACGCCGCAGGTGGTGTCGGTGCTCTCGACCGAGGACATCGCCCGCACCGGCGAAGGCGACATCGCCGGCGCGCTCCAGCGCGTCACCGGGCTTTCGGTGGTCGGCAACGGCTTCGTCTATGTCCGCGGCCTCGGCGACCGCTACAGCTCGTCGATGCTCAACGGCTCGCCGCTGCCGAGCCCCGAGCCGCTCCGCCGCGTGGTTCCACTCGACATCTTCCCGACCAACGTGATCGCCTCGTCGCTCGTCCAGAAGAGCTATTCGGTCAATTATCCGGCCGAGTTCGGCGGCGGCGTGATCAATCTCACCACGCGCGCAGTGCCCAGCAAGCCCTTCTTCCAGGCAGGCGCGTCGATCGGCTTCGACACCTTCACGACCAGCAACCTCGGGTACGTCTATGACGGCGGCAACATGGACTGGTTCGGGTACGACTCGGGCGAGCGCAAGGTGCCGCAGGTCATCCTCGACGCCGGCCGCAACCGCACCGGCGTGCTGCCCTCGAGCGCGATCCTGGGGCTCAACAATGCCCAGACCAGCCTCGTCTTCCAGAACCCGCATCTGCCGCCCAACCTCAGCTTCGAGACGAGCTGGGGCAGTTCGCTCGACGTGGGCGACGTCCGCTTCGGCCTGATCGCCGCGGCGGGGCTCAACAATTCGTGGCGCACCCGCGACGCGATCAACCAGTTCGCGGTCGACAATGACGGCGGCCTCTCGCGCGACTTCCACACGATCACCACCGACAATCGCGCGGTGTTCAACGCGCTGGTCGGGCTCGGCGCCGAGTTCGGCGAACACAAGGTGCGCTGGACCACCCTCTACATCCACGACACGGTCAAGCAGGCCGCGATCGGCACGGGCGGCGAGGGCAACAATTTCGACGTGATCAACGGCCACCAGGCGTTCTACGACCAGAACACCGCCTGGTACGAACGCCAGCTGATCAACTCGCAGCTCGCGGGCGAATTCAAGTTCAACGACCTGAGCGTCGATCTGCGCGGCGGCTATGCCAACACCACGCGCAAGGCGCCGTACGAGCGGTCGTTCCGCTACCAGTATCTGGCGTCGATCTTCAACACGCCGGTCGACGACTATATCAACAACCTCGGCACCCAGACCCCCGCGACGGTGGCGTTCAGCGACCTGAACGAGGATCTGTGGTCGGGTCAGGCCGACCTCAGCTACAAGCTCGATATCGGCTTCCCGCTGACGCTGTCGACCGGCTATTATTACAGCGACACCACGCGCGATTCGAGCCGCTACCAGTTCCAGTATTTCGGCCCGAGCGGCGCTGCGCTGCCGCTGATCCTGGGGCAGCTGCGCCCCGATTACCTGCTGTCGGACGACACGATCCTCAACGGCTGCGTGCGCTTCATCCCCGGCTACACCAATGCCGGCAATTGCATCGAGGTGCACAACACCACCGCGTCCGCGGGCGCGGCCGAATATTCGGCGGGGCTCAAGGTGCAGGCGGGCTATGTCCAGGCCGAGCTTTCGCCGCTCGACGACATCCGCGCCACCTTCGGCCTGCGCTACGAGGACGGCAAGGAACGCGTCGACACCAGCGGCCTGCTCAATACCCGCCTCGACAACGGCTATTGGCTGCCCGCCGCGACGATCACCTGGAACGTGATCCCGGACCTCCAGGTCCGCTTCCACGGCTCGAAGACGATCGCGCGCCCGCAGTTCCGCGAGCTCGCGCCGCAGCTCTTCACCGATTTCGAGACCAGCCGCCAGTTCTTCGGCAACCCGCTGCTGGGCGATTCGACGATGATCAATCTCGAGATGCGCGGCGAGTGGTTCTTCGATCGCGGGCAGCGCGTGACCGCCGCGGCGTTCATGAAGAAGATCGACAAGCCGATCGAGACCGTCGGCTTCTTCCCGGGCGGTTCGAACACCCCCCAGGTCGGCTTCTCCTACGCGCCGAGCGCGATCCTCTACGGCGGCGAGATCGAGGCGCTGAAATATTTCCCGCTCGATACGCTCGGCGGGTTCTTCGACACGCGCCGCCTGCTCGTCCAGGCCAACTATACCTACACCAGGTCCCAGCTGCGCGTCGGTAACCAGCTCGTGCCGAGCCCCTTGCAAGGCGCGGTGCCGACCTATGTCAACGCCAACAACCTGTTCGTCGACGGCGATCCGCTGGTCGGCCAGTCGGACCACCTCGTCAATCTGCAGCTCGGCATCGAGGATACGTCGCAGCTCTCGCAGCTCACCTTCCTCGTGAACTATGCGAGCAAGCGCGTGACCAATCGCGGCCCCGTGCCGCCGACGGGCACCGGCGTTCCCGAGCCGAACGTGTTCGAATATCCGGGCTGGCGCTTCGACGTCGTGGTCCGTCAGGGCGTGACGCTGGCCGGGGTCGATTTCGAGCTCAAGTTCGAGGGCCGCAACCTCACGCGCCGCAAGTACGAGGAATATCAGATCTTCCCGAACGGCGTGCGCCGCGACGTCAACACCTATGACGTCGGCAGCATCTACACGATCGGGCTGAGCCTCGCCTTCTGAAGGGGGATCGGGCCCCGGCGCGACCATGCGCCGGGCCCTTTCTATCTCACCAGCCCCAGGGCCGCTCGCGGAACCACTGGGTGATCACGTATTTGAGCCCCGCGCGCACCTTCATCGCATGGTGGATGGTCGAGGGGTTGGGCGTGCCATCGGGGCGCAGATTGTTCCATGCGAGCAATTTGCCCATCTCGGGCTGGACGATCTTGTCGATCGCCTTGAAGCGCGTCGCGCCGCCTGCCTCCACGTCGTTCAGATAGAGCATCACCGTCCAGGTCCGCTGCCCCGCGACGCTGCAATATCTGGCGAAGTCGCGCCCCTGCGGCTCGAAATAATCGGTGTGCGCCTTGAATTCCTGTCCGATCTCGTAGCGCTGCCCCTGCATCGGCTCGCCATGGGTGGGGTCGAGCCCGGTGAGCGCCACGATGCGGCGCTTCAATTCCATCACCATCGCGTCGTCCGGATCGAGGTCGCACGTCTCGCTCGTCCGGAAAGCATAGTCGCCATTGTCGTCGGCGATCGTCGAGGGGCGGCGCTCGGCCTCGATCTTCGCCACCAGCAGCCGGCAGAGCTCGGGCTCGAGGAAGTTCTTTCCGATGAACATCGCCACCTTGGGATGCGGCACGCGCTGGATGCCGGGCCAGCGCAGGATGTGCTCGATCACGGGTTCCGAAGGGTGGCCCGAGCCGAAATTGGGCGGCGATGACCGGGTAAGCGCGGCGGACTGCATGCCGCGCCTTTTGCCAAAAGCCGCGCGGCGATTCCAGCGTGACCCCGAAACGTAACAAAAGCGACCGCCGATCGTCACATTGTTGCGCCAGTCCGGAAACATGGAGCTTGAGGCGCAGCTCGCGGCAGAAATACCCGGTCCCGCCCGGCCGGAGCTTCCCGCGCGATTGCGGGCCGCGCTCGATCGGGCGTGCGGCCGGCCCGCCGGGCTGGTCGTAGTCTCGGGACCCGATGCCGCGGAGACTGCGTGCGCCTTCGCCAGGCAACGAGACGCGCGCCATGCCGGCGAGATCGACACGCCCGCCGCGTTGGCCGACGCGGTCGAGGCTGCCGAGCGCGGGATCGTCTTCGCCGCGGCCGCGCACCGCGACGCGATCGCCGCGATCATCGCGCTGCGCCGTACCGCGCCGGACCGCTTCGCGCTCGCCGCCGGGCTCCGCCTCGTGATCGCGCAGCGCTCCGCCGCGCGGCTCTGCCAGGAATGCCGGATGCCGGTGCAGGCTTATGGCTCGATGTCGGCGCTGCTCGGGCTCGATCCCGGCGCGATCCTGTGGTCCGCCGAGGGATGCCGCAGTTGCGACGGCACCGGCGAGGCCGGGCGGATCGCGATCTTCGAGGCAGTCGAGATCGATCCGGCGATGCGGCGGCTGATCTATGACGGAGCAGATGCGCCGCTGCTCGCACGCCACGCCTTTCTCGCCAGCCCCAACCTCGCCTCGGCGGCGCGATCGCTCGCGCGCGAGGGGATGGTGTCCGCGGCGGAAGCGGTGCGGATATCGCGCGGCTGAAACATGCGCGTAAAGCAGTGTAACTATCTTGCGCTTGGAGGGCTTGCCCGCTAGGTGCGCATCCTTCGTGGCGACCGTAGCTCAGTTGGTTAGAGCATCGGTTTGTGGTACCGAGGGTCGCGGGTTCAAGTCCCGTCGGTCGCCCCATTTTCCCTCAGCCAGCGCGCGATTGCGACGTGCGGCTACCGCAGGAAAAAGCGACGTGATCACGAACTGGGGCTTCCCCGATTTCGACGACCATGAAGGCGTGCATCTGTTCTCGGATCGGGCGAGCGGGCTGAGCGCGATCATCGCGGTGCACTCGACCACCCTGGGCCCCGCGGCGGGCGGGGTGCGCTTCTGGCACTATGCCGACCACCGCGCGGCGATCACCGACGCGCTCCGCCTCTCGCGCGGGATGAGCTACAAGAACGCGATGGCCAGCTTGCCGCTCGGCGGCGGCAAGGGCGTGATCCTCGCCGAAAAGCCCGGCGCGACGGTGACTACCGCGCAGCTCGAAGCGTTCGGCCGCGCCGTCGAATCGCTCGGCGGCAAATATGTGACGGCCGAGGATGTCGGCATGTCCGAGGAGCGGATGAAGACCGTCGCGACGATGACGCGCCACGTGTCGGGCCTTCCCGTGGTCGAAGGCGGCGCGGGCGGCGATCCGGGACCGGTGACGGCGCGCGGCGTCTATCTGGGCGTCAAGGCTGCGGCGAAGCGCGGGCTGGGCGCGGACGACATGCGCGGCGTGCGCGTTGCGATCCAGGGCGTCGGCTCGGTCGGCGGCGGGCTGGCGAAGCTGCTCGCGGCGGACGGGGCGAAGCTCACGCTCGCCGACGTCAACACCGATCGCGCCAGGGCGCTGGCGGCGGAGCTCGGCGCCGAGGCAGTCGATGCATCGGAAATCCTCACGCTCGAGACCGACCTGCTCAGCCCCAATGCGCTGGGCGCGATCCTGACTGAAACGTCGATCCCGCAGCTCAAGACCAAAGTCGTCGCGGGCGGCGCGAACAACCAGCTCGCGACGCGCGAGGACGGCCACCGCCTCCACGACCGCGGCATCCTCTATGCGCCCGATTATGTCATCAACGCGGGCGGGATCATCAATGTCGGGCTCGAATATCTGGGCCAGGGCAACATGGCCGAGGTCCAGGCGCGCGTCGACAAGATCCCCGCGCGGCTGATCGAGGTGTGGGACGAAAGCGACCGCACCGGCGACCCCGAAAGCGAAGTCGCCGACCGCATCGCACAACGGCTGATCGGAAGGGGC
>JAEWCK010000413.1 GCA_023390675.1 Pseudomonadota bacterium | reverse complement strand
GGCTGCGATCTTGCTGTCGGCGTCGCCCTTGCCGCCGGCGACGATCGCGCCGGCATGGCCCATGCGGCGGCCCGGAGGCGCCGTGCGGCCGGCGATGAAGCCGACGACCGGCTTCTTGCGCCCGCGGCGAGCTTCGTCGGCGAGGAACTGCGCGGCGTCTTCTTCCGCGCTTCCGCCGATCTCGCCGATCATGATGATCGACTTGGTCTCGTCGTCGGCCAGGAACATCTCGAGCATGTCGATGAACTCAGTGCCCTTCACCGGATCGCCGCCGATGCCGACCGCCGTGGTCTGGCCGAGCCCGGCATTGGTGGTCTGGAACACCGCCTCATAGGTAAGCGTGCCCGAGCGCGAGACGACGCCCACCGAACCCTTGGAGAAGATGCTGCCCGGCATGATGCCGATCTTGCACTCGCCGGGGGTCAGCACGCCGGGGCAGTTCGGCCCGATCAGCCGCGACTTCGAGCCCGAGAGCGCGCGCTTGACCTTGACCATGTCGAGCACCGGGATGCCCTCGGTGATCGTCACGATCAGCGGCACTTCGGCGTCGATCGCCTCGAGGATCGAATCCGCGGCGAAGGGCGGCGGGACGTAGATCACGCTCGCGGTCGCCCCGGTCTTGCTCACGGCCTCCGCGACCGTGTCGAACACGGGCAGGCCGATATGCTCGGTGCCGCCCTTTCCGGGCGTCACGCCGCCGACCATCTGCGTGCCATACGCCAATGCCTGCTGGGTGTGGAAGGTGCCGGTTTCGCCGGTCATCCCCTGCGTGATGACCTTGGTGTTCTTGTCGACGAGGATGCTCATGCGTTCACTGGGCTCCGTTTGAGTCGGGGGCGGGAGTCGCGACGTAGGAACGAAGCGCGACCCAGCCCGAAAAGGCTGCGGCGGTGAAACTGGCGTCGCCGTGCGGCACGGTGACGGTGGCGGCGCCGACCGGGCTCGCGGTCGGACGCGCGATGATCGGCACGGCGCGCTCGTTCGGAAGCAGCACGCGGCGCGCATCGGCATAGTCCTGGTCGCCTGCGGCGTACCACAATACGATGCAGCTGTCGGCGATCGGCGATCCGCCGCCTTTGCCGGGGACGAGCAGATAGAGCTGCCCGTCGCCGATCCGGTACATGCTGTTGGTGACGATCGAGGCATCGGGCGCGGGCAGCTTCTCTGCCTCGGCGCGGGTCGCGACGGTGGTGGCGCCGAGCGCGCGGCGTGCGCCGTCGGGCAGCATCGAATAATCGGCGGGGCTGGCGACCTTGCGGCTCAATCGCGCGCTGCCCTCGACGCACACGGCGTTGAACAGCGGAATCGGCTCGGCGGGGGCGAGCTCCTGCGCGTGCGCGGGGAGCGCGGCGAGCAGCCCAAGCGCGGCGGGGGCGAGGAGGCGGAGATCGGCCATCGGCATGCTACTCCATGTCGCGCATCGCCTGCGCCACCAGCCCGAGCAGCGGCAACTGGCTGCGAAAGGGCGAATCCTTGGCGACGAAGGCGATGCCGGTGATGCGTTGGCCGTCGTGAAGGCCAGGCTCCCATTGCCAGATCTTGACGCCGGTGTCCGCTACCGCGGTAGTCGGCGCCCGCCTCGCCCAGGCCTCGATCGCTGCATCGGCGGGCGCACTCGCCGCGTCGAGCGAGATCACCCGGCATTCGAGCGAGTGCTGCCCAGGCACGCCGGCGGTCGTGACGATCGCCACGAGGCTAGGGTCGGCGCCCGCGGCAAAGGCGCGATTCTCCTGCGCCCAGCCGGGGAGATCGCCGGTCTTGCCGTCGTTGAAGCTCAGGAGCTTGCCGAGATCGCTCTTCGCTTCCGGCGTGAAGCGCGCCCACCCCGTCGCCTCGATGCGCCCGGAAATGGCGTCGAGGCTGTCGAGCGTGGCGCAATAGCTGTCGAACCGCGCGAGCAGCGCCGCCGCGTCCGCCGACGCCGTCTGCGGCGCCGCGGCGGCGAGCAGCAGGGCGGCGGCGGCGAGCATCAGCCGAGCGAGCTGTCGATGCCCTTGCAGGCGACAAGCAGTTCCTTGACCGCGTCGACCGAGACCTGGAGATTGGCCCTGGCCTCGTCCGAGAGCTTGATCTCGACGACCTTCTCGGCGCCGCCCGCGCCGATGATCACGGGCACGCCGACATAGAGATCGTCGACGCCGTACTGGCCGGTCAGGTGGACGGCGGCGGGCAGGAGCCGCTTCTGGTCGTAGAGGTAGCTCTCGGCCATCGCGATCGCCGAAGTGGCGGGGGCATAGAAGGCCGAGCCGGTCTTGAGCAGCCCGACGATCTCGCCGCCGCCCGAGCGCGTGCGCTGGACGATCGCGTCGATGCGCTCCTGCGTCGAAAAGCCCATCTCGATGAGATCGGGGACCGGGATGCCCGAGACGGTCGAATATTCGATCACCGGGACCATCGTGTCGCCGTGGCCGCCGAGCACGAAGGAGGTGACGTCCTTGACCGAGACCTGGAATTCCTCGGCGAGGAAAGTGCTGAAGCGCGACGAATCGAGCACGCCGGCCATGCCGACGACCTTCTGGTGCGGCAGCCCCGAGAATTCGCGCAGCGCCCAGACCATCGCGTCGAGCGGGTTGGTGATGCAGATCACGAACGCGTCGGGGGCATTGGCGGCGATGCCCTCGCCGACTGCCTTCATCACCTTCAGATTGATGCCGAGCAGGTCGTCGCGGCTCATCCCGGGCTTGCGGGCGACGCCGGCGGTGACGATGATCACGTCGGCGCCCGCGATATCGGCATAGTCGTTCGAGCCGGTGATCCTGGCGTCGAAGCCCTCGACCGGGCCGCATTGCGAGAGATCGAGCGCCTTGCCCTGCGGCACGCCTTCGACCACGTCGAACAGGACGATGTCGCCCAGGCCCTTGAGGGCGGCGAGGTGCGCGAGCGTTCCGCCGATGTTGCCGGCGCCGATCAGCGCGATCTTCTTGCGGGCCATGGATACTCCCTTGGGTCTGGTCAAACCGACACAAGCGCGCGAAACAGCCGCGCGCGCGGTGAAAGCGAGCGCGGCTTAGGCCGATTGACAGGCCCTCGCAACCCAAGAAAGGCGCAGATTTCCGATTATCTTTGCGATTAATTCGCAGGAGCAATAGCGCCGGTTCCAGGCGGCATTCCGCTGTCGTGATCGTGCGCCAGCTCCTGATAGAACATCAGCGCATTGCCGTCGGGATCGTAGAAGGTGAGCAGGCGAACCATGCCGGGAATATCGCGGATCGGCCCGTCCTGGCGGACCCCCGCGGCGTCGAGCGCCGCTTTGGCGGCATCGATGTCGGTGACGCCAAAGGTGAGCGTCGCGCCGCCGCCCGGGACGACTTCTTCGGACTCGCCAAGCCCGACATTGACGCGCCGGGTGGGCGAGGCGAGCTCGCACCAGGCGATCGCATCCATGCGGTAGAGCAGGGTCATGCCGAGCACGTCGCGATACCACGGGATCGCGCGATCGAGGCTCTTGACGCGGATCGAGCAGGTGAGCCCGCCGTCATAGGAAATCGCGGCGGTGCGGGCAGGCGCTTCGGCGGTTGTCATTTCCGATCTCCGACTCTATTAGTTCCATTTATATAGTCGATATCATTACGGACCCGATGTCAACGCCCTTCGTCCCGCTCGCCACCCTGCGCACGCTCGCCGCCAATCGCTGGTCGGCGCCGGTGATGGCGCTGCTGAGCCGTGAGGACGGATCGCGCTTCGCCGTCATCGCGCGGCGCTTCGCCTTGTCGCACCACAGCCTGACGCGCTGCCTCCAACATCTCAGGGAAGCGGGATGGGTGATCCCCAATCCCGGCCACGGCCACCCGCTGCGCCCCGAATATCTGCTGAGCGAGTCCGGCAGGCCGGTCGGCGCCTTGTGCGAGCGGATCGTGGCCGGGCGCGAGCGGCTGTCGCTGGGAGCCGCGGACCTGCCGCGCTGGTCGCTGCCCGTGGTGGCGGGGCTGGCGCCCGACTGGTCGCGGTTCGGGGCGCTCCAGGCGCAGCTGGCGCCGGTCACGCCGCGCGCCCTGTCGCAGACGCTCCAGACGATGATCGGGCACGATCTGGTCGCGCGGCGGCTCGAGGATCGCTTCCCGCCGGTCGCGCTCTACGGGCTCACCGGGCGCGGGCAGGATCTGGCGGGGGCGCTGGCAGGCTAGGCGGGGTCCGCCTCGCGCGCCTCGACATAGCGCCGCTCGCCGGTCGCGGGATTGAACCACACCGTCACCAGCGCGCCGCTTTCCTCGTCGCGGAAGCGCTCCGCGGTCGGCTGCCATTCGGGGCCGAGCACCGCATCGGGCGCGCCGCGATAGTAGAAGCGCTCATAGACGGTGCCGAGCAGAAACAGGCTCGCCACCGCGAGCATCGGCCATGCCTCGGGCTGCCACAGCGTCATCGCGGCGGCGAAGACGAAGGCGATCGCCGCCGCGGCCATGACGAACAGGCGGAGCATCAGGCCCCGGGCTCGAGCACCACTGCGGTGCCGTACGCGACGACTTCGTTCATCGACTGGGCGATCTCGCCCGAATCGAAGCGCATCATCACCACCGCATTGGCGCCCATCGCATGCGCATTCTCGATCAGCCGGTCGATCGCGTGGCGGCGGGTGTCCTCGACCAGCCTTGTATATTCCGTGATCTCGCCGCCGACGATCGAGCGCAGCCCCGCGGCGATGTTGCCGCCGATCCCGCGGCTGCGCACCACCACGCCGAACACCTGCCCCATCACCTGCGTGACCTTGTGGCCCGGCACATTCTCGGTCGTCGTGACGATCATTGCTTGCCTCCCCTGGCTTCGCGCCTCTTGTACTCGTCCGCCAGCACGAAGAAGGCCGCCTTGCGCTGGCCGCTCTCGGAGAGCAGCCCCTTGCGGTTCCAGCCCTGCTGATAGACCGGGTGCTGGCGGCGCGGCGAGCGGAAGTCCTTGAGGATCCACGGGCTCATGCCGCGCAGGTTCGGCACCTTCTGCGCCATCTCCAGCGTGCGGCGATAATATTCGGCCTGATATTCCTCGCTGAACTTGTGCGGCTCGGCGCTCGCGTCGTGATCGCCGGCGAGCGCGGCGGCGCCGAATTCGGAGAAGATCAGCGGCTTGGCGACCGGCGAGCGCCATTCGAGCCCGGGGAGCGTGGCGAGCGGGTCGTTCGAATACCAGCCATTGTACGTGTTGATCGCCATGACATCCAAGTCGCCGACCAGCGGATCGTCGACCGTCGAGACCTTGCCTTCCCGCTTGCTGAGCAAGGCGGCGGTGACGAGGCGGCTGTCGTCGAGCGCGCGGACGTCGCCGATCAGCGTGCGCAGGAAGACGTTGCGCGCGTCGCCGACCGGTGTCTCGTTGGCGACGCTCCACAGCACGATCGACGCGCGGTTGCGGTCGCGGCGGATATTCTCGGCGATCATCGTCCGCGCGGTCGCGAGCGTCTCCGGATTGTCCCAGGCGACGCGCCAATAGACCGGCACTTCGCTCCACACGAGCAGGCCCATCTCGTCGGCGAGGCGCGTGGTGCTTTCGTTGTGCGGATAGTGCGCGAGGCGGACGAAATTGCCGTGCAGCCCCTGCTTGATCTCGGCGAAGAGCGCGCGCGCCGCGGCGGGAGTCATCGCGCGCACCGGGTTTGTACCCATTTCCTCCTCGTGCATCGAGATGCCGCGCAGGAAGATCGGCTTGCCGTTGAGCAGGATATCGTCGCCGCGAACCTCGATCGTGCGGAAGCCGATGCGGTCCTCGAACTGGTCGCCCGCGACTTCGATGCGGACGTCGTAGAGGCGCGGGGAATCGGGCGACCAGCGCTCGAGCTTGCGCGGCGCGGCGCCCGACGCCTGCCAGTCGCCATTGGCGTCGGTGTAGCCCTGGAGCGACCAACCGAGCTGGGGGAGGCTGAGCGTGATCGGGACGCGGCCCGAACGGCTGCCGACGATATGGGCGCTGACGGCGATCTTTCCGTCCCTGGTCAGCCGGACGAAGGCGTCGTCGACATAAGTCTCGGGAACGGTGACGAGGCCGACCGAGCGGGTGATGCCGCCATAGGTCTCCCAGTCGGTGACGGGGGGCGGCACGTCGGCGACGTTGCGCGCGCTGTCGACCCCGACGGTGATCTGGTTGCTCCCGGCGCGGAGCTTGTCGGTCACGTCGAAGGCGAAGGGCGTGAAGCCCCCGACATGGCGGCCGACGGGCTTGCCGTTGAGATACACGTCCGCCGCGTAATCGGCCGCGCCGAAGCGCAGGAAGATGCGCTCGCCGCCGCGCGGCGGCGTGAAGTCGAAGGTCCGCTGGTACCAGACCAGCCCCTGATAATAGCGCATCTCGGGCGCATGGCCGATCCAGCCGCCGGGCAGGTGCGTCACCGGCGATTGTTGCATGTCGAACTCGAACAGAGCGAGCGGGTTCTTGTCGGCGACATCGGCCTGGACCGCATCCTGCCAGCGCCGCGTGCTCTCGCCCGGAGGTCCGCCATGGAAGCCCGCGACGCCGTCGCGATAGGGATCGACCGACCAGTGCCACGCGCCGTCGAGGCTCTGATTGGGGCGCATGTCGGCGGCGACAAGCACCGGCGCCTGCTGGGCGAGCGCGGCGGGGGCGAATAGCAGCAATGCCGCGAGCAACAGCGATCGGATCACGCGGCCTCTCCCTCCGTTTGGAGTGAGGTTAGCGCTCGCCATGCCCTTCGGCCAGATATTCATCCGAACGCATCTCCATCAAGCGGGATACGGTGCGCTCGAACTCGAAGCGGCCGTCGCCGCTCTCGTAGAGATGCTGCGGCTCGGCGTCGGCGGCGGCGAGCAGCTTGACCTTGTGCTCGTAGAGCGCGTCGATCAGCGTGACGAAGCGCGCCGCCTCGTTGCGGTTCTCGGGGCCGAGCTTCGGGATGCCGACGAGGATGACGGTGTGGAAGCGCCGGGCGATCGCGAGATAGTCGGGCGCGCCGCGCGCCTCGCCGCACAGCCGCTTGAACGAGAAGACCGCGACGCCCTTCAGGCATTTGGGCACGTGCAGCTCGCGTCCGCCCTGAACGGGAATGTCGCAGCCGGGAACGTGCTCGCGGTCCTCGGGCGGATAGTCGGTCAGGCGGAAGAAGGCCTGGGACAGCTCGGCGGTGGCGCGCGGGCCGTTGGGGACGAGCCAGGTCTCCATGCTGCCGAGCCGGTCGAGCCGGTAGTCGGTCGGGCCGTTGAGCGGCAGCACGTCCATCTTCGCCTCGATCAGCTCGATGAAGGGGATGAACAGCTGGCGGTTGAGCCCGTCCTTGTAGAGATCGCGCGGGGGCCGGTTCGAGGTGGCGACCATGGTGAGGCCGTGCGTCATCATCTCGGTGAACAGCCGCGACAGGATCATCGCGTCGGCGGGATTGTTGACCACCATCTCGTCGAACGCGAGCAGGCGGATGTCCTCGGCCAGCGCTTCGGCGACTTTCACGACCGGGTCCTGCACGTCCTTCCGGCGCTCGACGTTGAGGCGCTCGTGCACTTCGAGCATGAATTCGTGGAAATGGACGCGGCGCTTGCGGCGGATGTCTACGCACTCGAAGAACAGGTCCATCAGCATCGACTTGCCGCGACCGACGCTGCCCCAGAGATAGATGCCGCGCGGCGCCTCGGGCGCGCGGCCCAGCGCGCACCACAGGATGCTGCCCTTTTTGGGCACCGCCTCGAGCTCGGTGGCGAGCCGCTCGAGCCGCTCGGCGGCGGCAAGCTGCTCGGGATCGGGGCGAAGCTCGCCCGCGGCGATCAGCGCGCGATAGCGTTGGAGGACCGCGCTCACCGGGGTTCGGACTTGCGCAGCGTGGCGGCGAAGCTCGCGATCGTCGCCTGGCCCTGGACGACCAGCCCGCGCAGGAAGAGCAGCCGGCCGGTCTCGCGGAGCAATTCGACACGCGCCTCAACCGGGCCAGTCTCGACGGGCGCGCCGGCGATGAACTGGGTCGAGAGGTCGAGCGTTGCCGCGGTGCCCGCGCTCAGCACCCCGAAGCTGCGTCCGGCGGCGAACAGCGCCACGTCGATGAAGCCGAGCAATGCGCCGCCATGCACGTCGCCGCGCAGGTTCGAATGGCGGCGCTCGGGGACGAAGCGGACGCGGGCGACGCCGTCTTCGAGCCTGACCGAGAGCGGGCCGAAGACGCCGTTGAAGCGGCTCGGGTCGCTGATCGCCCAGCGCTTCCAGCCGGGAAGCTCGGGATCGTCCTCGAACGTGAACGCTGGCGCGGCGTCGCTCAAAGCGTGCGCTCGGCTTCCATCTTCTTGATCTCGGCGATCGCCTTGGCGGGGTTGAGGCCCTTGGGGCAGACGTTCGCGCAGTTCATGATCGTGTGGCAGCGATAGAGGCGGAACGGGTCCTCGAGCTGGTCCAATCGCTCGCCGGTCATTTCGTCGCGCGAGTCGGCGAGCCAGCGATAGGCCTGGAGCAGGATCGCGGGGCCGAGGAACTTGTCGCTGTTCCACCAAAAGCTGGGGCACGACGTCGAGCAGCACGCGCACAGGATGCACTCGTACAGGCCGTCGAGCTTCTCGCGATCCTCGGGGCTCTGGAGGCGCTCCTTGCCCGAGGGCGTGGTCGATACGGTCTGCAGCCACGGCCGGATCGAGGCATATTGCGCGTAGAAGTGCGTGAAGTCGGGGACGAGATCCTTGATCACGTCCATATGCGGCAGCGGCGTGATGCGGATGTCGCCCCTGATGTCCTCGATCGCCGTGGTGCAGGCGAGGCCGTTGCGCCCGTCCATGTTCATCGAGCACGACCCGCAAATGCCTTCGCGGCACGAGCGGCGGAAGGTCAGCGATGCGTCCTGCTCCGACTTGATCTTGATCAGCGCGTCGAGGACCATCGGGCCGCAATCGTCGAGATCGATCTCGAACTGGTCGTAGCGCGGATTCTCGCCGCTGTCGGGATCGTAGCGGTAGATCTTGAACTTCTTGATGCGCTTCGCGCCGGCGGCGGCCTTGTGCTCCCTGCCCTTCTTGATCTTGCTGTTCTTGGGCAGGAGAAATTCGGCCATGGTTCGCGTCCCTTGTGCTTGGAGCGCGCGATAGCCAATCGGAGAGGCCCGCTCAACCTCCTATGGCGCGCGGCTGCATAGTTGGGCCTGCTTGCCCGGTTCGCGCAGAATGTTGTCGATATAATAGCCGAGATATTCCGCGCTCATCGTGCGATCGCGCGCGGTGGTGAGAAATTGCGCGGCGTCGCGTTGCCAGCCAGCGACGCACTGCGCCTTGTCCGCGGCGCCCGCGGCGCAATCGACGAGATTGGCGAAGGCGCTGCGATAGGCTTCGAATTCGGGACGGTCGAGCGCGGGGCCGTGGCCGGGGACGAGCCGTTCGAAGGGCTGCGCGGCGAGCGCGTCGAGCGCCTTGCGCCAGCCCGCGGCGCAAGCGGTGTCGAAGAAAGGCACCGGGATCACGACGAGATCGCCCGCAACCAGCGTCCTGCTCTCGGGATCATAGAGCCAGGTGTCGCCCTGCGTGGCGGCGAAGGGAGCGAGGTGCAGCTCGAGCCGGCCGATCCGCGTGTCGCCGGTGACGGGCACGTCGGGGATCAGATCCTTCCGGTCCTCGATCGCCTCGACGCCGAGCGCGATGTCGGTTCGTTCGTTGGCGGAAAGCCTGGAATCCTTGAGCCGCTCGCGGCCGCGCCCGGCCGAGAGGAATCCGCCGAGCGCGCCTTCGATCGCCGTGCTCGTATAGAGCTTGGCGTCCGGAAAGACGGCGCGAAGCTCCTGGTTGCCGCCGCTGTGATCGAGGTGCCAATGCGTGTTGACGATCGCGACGATCGGCTTGCCCCGCGATCGGGCGTAATCGAGGATCGCGGCCTGATGTTCCTTGTGGCGGCCGGTATCGACGACGATCAGACCTTTGGCGTCCTCGAATATCACCGTGTTCCCGTCGGGCTGACGATCCTCGGGGATCGCGCCGGGGATGATCTTGACCGGATGAGCGGGGCCCGCGGCAAAAAGCGCGAGCGCGGCGAGAAGCGGCTTGAACATCGGGCAACCCCTGCTGTGTTGCCCTGCTATAGCAGCCGTGCGGGCGCGCTCCTATCGCGAAGCGCGCCGCTGCGTCAGATCACGTCGAGCACCAGCCCCAGATCCCGGGCTTCCCCGGCTTCGATATACCAGTTGGCGGGCGCTCGCTTCTGCACCTCTTCGAACTGGATTCGCGATCCCGCGACCAGCGCGCGGAAGCCTTCCTCCTCGATGCGCACAGACTCCTCGATCTCGTGGAGCTTGGCCTTCAGGGACGCGACGAGCGACTTGAGCGGGCCCGAGAGCTCGAGCGTGTTGGTGAGCAGCCGCTCGTGCACCATGATCCGGGTGCCCTTGGTGAGGAAGCGCTTGTCGACCGGGAAGGCCGACATGAAGGTCGCCCCCGCAGAATAGACCGCCACCTTGCCGAGGAAGAGGGTCTCGCGGCCGGTATAATCGCGCAGCAGGCGGATCTCGTCGCCCATCAGCCGCGCGACTTCGGGATCGCCGCCCAGCGTCGAGATCGCCACGACGAGGCTGCCTTCGCGCGGCGCGGCCTTCAGCTGCTCGCGGAAGCTCGTATACATCGCCTGATCCACCGTCCCCGCAAGTACGATATGCGGTTGGGCGAGCAGCGGATAGCGCGTGGCGCGGCTGTCCGAGGGCGCAAAGGCCGGGCCGGGAGCGGGGGCGGGAGTCGGCTCGGGCATCGCCGCGGTAACCGCCTGCGCCGCCGCGGGTTCCGCGAAATCGCGCGCCGGCGGCAAGGGCGTGAAGCCCGGCGCGGGCTGGAGCGCCTGGCGCTTCGC
>JAEWCK010000324.1 GCA_023390675.1 Pseudomonadota bacterium | reverse complement strand
TATCCCGAATAATAAGCATTGGGATCGATCGGCGTGATCGGCTGGCGATAGCCGCCGCCGACGTTCACCGAGGACGAGCTGTACGAGTTCGACCAGGCCGCGCCGGCATCGACGCCGACGCCGACCTCCGCGTCGGCCCAGCCGATCCCGCCGACCGAATCCCACACCTCGCCGCGGTCGTCGACGAGCACGGCGTCGTCATAATAGCGCACCCAGCGATAGCCGTAGGGCGGCGCGGCGAGGCCGAAGCTCAGATAGTCGGGGATGCCGAACGACGCGCTCATCCAGTAATTGGGCAGGCGGCTGCCGCGGCCGAGCCGACGATAGGCGCCCCAGCCGCCCGGCGCCTGCATCCCGCCATACCAATGCCCGCCGATCATCCCGCCCCAGCGGTTACGATCGCGGTTCTGCGCGAAATTGGGCGTGGCGTTGGGCGGCAGCGCCATCCAGCGGCCGTTCTGCCAGACGCGCGGTCCCGCGGTGGGGATGCTGTTGGGAACGACGGGCGCGCCGGCGATGAAGGGCGGGTTGGGCGAGACCTGCGCCGGCGGCGGGGCATAGACCGCGCCGGGGGGCGGAATCGCGCCGCTCTGGTTGTAATAGAACGGGCCCGGTCCGCTCACCTGGGCTGCCGCGGGCAGCGCGGCGAGCAGGGCCGGAGCCATCAGGGCCGGCTTCATCAGGTGACGCATCGCAAACTCCTTCGCCAATATGAGCCCCCGCGCTCTCATGGTTGACGAAAGTTTAAGGAGTCGCTCGGCGTCCCGCCACGATTGCCTATGCTTAACGGCGTCCCGATCCGGGTCAGGCGGCCAATCTGGGACCGAGGATGCGCATGAGGGCCTCGCAGCCCGCGGCGTCCCCGGCATCGAAACGCGCGGGATTGGGGCTGTCGAGGTCGAGGACGCCCAGCAATTCGCCTTGGTGGACGATCGGCACCACCAGCTCCGAGCGGCTCGCGGCGTCGCAGGCGATGTGGCCGGGAAAGGCGAAGACATCCTCGACCAATTGCGTCTCGCGGGTCGCCGCGGCGGCGCCGCACACGCCCTTGCCGAAGGGGATGCGGATGCACGCCGCCTTGCCCTGGAACGGCCCGAGGACGAGCTCGCCGCCGATATTGCGATAGAAGCCCGCCCAGTTGAGATCGGGGAGATATTGCCAGATCAGCGCCGCCACGTTGGCCATGTTGGCGATGGCGTCGGGCTCGTCGGCGGTGAGCGAATCGAGCGCGGCGGCGAGGTCGCGGTAGAGCTCGGTCTTGTCGGTGGTCGTCACGTCGAAGGCGTACATCTCAATCCAGTCTCACTTTGCCTCGGCCCGCCTTTATCTGGGAGCGGCCCTTCTTCTCGTCCACCCGGCGCGCCCTCGCCGCCTTGCTCGGCCTCGTCTTCACGCGCTTCGCCTGGCGCTCGTGCGCCTTGTCGATCAGCTCGGCGAGGCGCTCGCGGGCGTCGGCGCGGTTGGCTTCCTGGGTGCGGAACTTGCGCGCGGTGATCACCAGCTCGCCACTGCTGGTCAGCTTGCTGCCGGCGAGCGTCTTGAGCTGTTGGTACGCATAAGGCGGCAAACCGAGGCGGAACACGTCGACGCGCAATTGCACCGCCGTCGCGACCTTGTTGACGTTCTGCCCGCCCGGGCCCGAGGCGGCGAGGAACTTCTCCTCGACGATCGCATCCTCGGGGATCTCAGCCACGGCCGAAGCCGGCATTGTGGAAGCGCACCGGAAGCGGCGCCTGGGCGTGGACGTCGCTTTTGCCCTCGCGCGGCAGCGTGAGCTCGGCGGCGTGGAGCATCACCGCGGGGCCGCCCTTGCCGTAGACCGGATCGCCGAGGATCGGGATGCCGAGCCCTTCGGCGGCGTGGACGCGGATCTGGTGCGTGCGGCCGGTCTCGGGGAAGAAGGCGACGAGCGCCCTGCCCTTCGTCCGCTCGATCACGCGCCAGCGGGTAAGCGAGGGCTTGCCTGCGGGATCGCCGGTCATCCGCCAGCCCGCCTCGCGGGTCGAGATCTTGGCGAGCGGCAAGTCGATCGCGCCCGACTCCTCGACGGGCTCGCCGTCGAGGATCGCGAGGTAGCGCTTGGTGACGGTGCCGGCCTCGAATGCCTGGGCGAAGCGCTTGTGCGCCTTGGGATTGCGCGCGAGCAGGAGGCAGCCGCTGGTGTCGCGGTCGAGCCGATGCACCGGCTGGGGCAGCCGCTGGAAGCCGAAGGTGAGCTCGCCGAGCAGGTCCTCGAGGCTTTCCGAACGGTCGCGCGGGCGATCGACGGGGAGCCCGGCCGGCTTGTCGATCACCAGCGCTTCGCCGTCGATGAAGAGGACGCGGTCCTTGAACATGAACCGCGCCATGCCACCGCCGGCGCGCGGGCGCTAGCGGAAGCGCAGCTCGCAGACCGACATGCGGCCCTGCACGGTGGTGCGCCACTGGCCGGTCCATTCGGCGCGCATCTCGCGGGCCTTGTTGCGGCACTTGGTCTCGGCGTCGCGCTGGTTCCAGATCGGGCCGACCTCGATGTCGCGCGTGCCGTAGCGCCCGCCGCCGCGATCCCAATCGCCGCGATTGTCGTCGCGGCCGCCGCGGTCCCAGTTGCCCCCCTGCCCGCCGCCGCGCCGGCCGCGCCAGCCG
>JAEWCK010000398.1 GCA_023390675.1 Pseudomonadota bacterium | reverse complement strand
TGATGCACGCCTCGCCCTCGAGCAGCGCGCGGATGCGCGCGACCAGCGCGAGATCGGCGCGCTCGCCGATCAGCAGTCCCTTGGCCTCGCGCGCGAGCAGAGTCGCGACCGAGGCGAGAATCACGCCGATCACCACCGACGCCCAGCCATCGATCCGCGGATCGTCGAAACGCGCGCTCGCCCAGACGCCCACGGCCGCCACGATCAGGCCCGCGAGCGCCGCCGAATCCTCGAACAGCACGATGAATCCGGCGGGGTCTTTCGATTCCTTGACCGCCTGCCACCAGCCGCTCTCGCCCTTGCCGGCGGCGAACTCGCGCATCGCGATCCACCAGCTCGTGCCTTCGAGCGCGAAGGCGATGCCGAGCACGAGATAGTTGACCCAGCGATTTTCGAGCGGCTCGGGCGCGGCGATGTGCTTCCAGCCTTCATAGATCGACACGCCGGCGCCTAGCCCGAAGATCAGGATCGCGACGACCAACGCCCAGAAATAGAGCTCGCGGCCGTATCCGAAGGGATGATCGCGGTCGGCGGGGCGCTTCGCCCGATGCTGGCCGTAGAGCAGCAGCCCTTGGTTGCCGGTGTCGACGAGACTGTGCACGCCTTCGGTGAGCATCGACGAGGAGCCGGTGAACGCCGCCGCCACGAATTTGGCGACGGCGATTCCCAGATTGGCGAAGAGCGCCGCGTAGATGACGATATTGGCGCGCCAGCCCGACGCGGGGGAGGCCCCCATCGGCGCCCTAGAAGCCGAGCTTCGAGAGAATCTTGTTGAGGATTCCCTTGTTGGTCGCGGGGCCATTGATCAGCTTCGCCTCGGCCTCGGGATCGTAGCCCGAGCTCTCGGGAAGATCATCCGCGCCGTGGCTATGCACCGGCTGGGTCGATGCGGGCGGGTCCGATGCGTCCATCGATTCGTCGAGCGCGCGGTCGAGCCGCGCCTCCTTGCTCTCGGGGTTGCGCGCGAGCCGCTTCGCGATCGATTCGTCGGTGCCTGCGTCCGACGCCATCACGGCCGGCTTGCTGGTATCGGTCTCGGGTCCCGGCGCCACCGACATCTTCTCCATCGCCGGGTCGATCGGGTTCGCTTCCATCGTCACTCTCCATGAGCGTTGCCCGGCTGTAACGATCTCTCCACGAGTCGTGTTCCCGGCGCGGACACGGACCGGACGCAAAAGAAAACGGCCCGGCGAGTCTCCCCGCCGGGCCGTGTCGTCGTGGTTCACGATCGAAGTCTAGTTCCGCTGGCTGCCGAACAGGCGGAGCAGGAACAGGAACATGTTGATGAAGTCGAGATAGAGCTCCAGCGCGCCCATGATCACGACCTTGCCCATCATGTCCGTGCCGCGGACATGATCGTACAGGCTCTTGATCTTCTGTGTGTCATAAGCCGTCAGCCCGGCGAAGAGCAGCACGCCGATCGCGCTGATCGCGAGCGCCATCGGGCCCGACTGCAGGAAGAGGTTGATGATGCTCGCGACAATCAGCCCGACCAGACCCATGATCAGGAAGGTGCCGAAGCCCGAAAGATCGCGCTTGGTCGTGTAGCCCCACAGGCTGAGGCCGACGAAGCCCGCCGCAGTCGCAAAGAAGCACTGCGCGATCGAGGTGCCCGTGTAGCGCAGGAACACAGTCGACAGCGAAAGTCCCATCAGCACGGCAAAGCCCCAATAGAGCAATTGCATTGTGCCCGTGGACATGCGGCGCTGGCCCATGCTCATCGCGAACACGATCGCCAGCGGCGACAGCACGATGATCCAGGCGAGCGGACCGCCCTGCGCGAAGACCTGAAACGCCGGCGAGCTATACCCGCCCCACGAGAACAGCATCGCGACGATGCCGGTCAGCAGGACGCCCGAGGCCATGTAATTGTAGACCGACAGCATATAGGACCGAAGCCCCGCGTCACGCACGTCGGCGCTGGTGGCGCCGCTCGCATAGGGCGCGGCGCTCGTCCGCGGATCCGACCAATTGGCCATTTCCAAAACTCCTTTTCCCGGCAAGGCGCCGGACGGGTGTAATATCGCCCTCACACGCATTGTTTTCAAGCGAAACCGGAGGGAGTAGCGGGACAGCATGCACCGCCTGTTCGTCGGCTTGCGCCCGCCCGCGCATATCCGCGCCCAGCTCCTTGCAGCAATGGGCGGTGTCGCGGGCGCGCGGTGGCAGGAAGAAGGCCAGCTCCACATCACGTTGCGATTCGTCGGCGAAGTCGATCGCCCGCTCGCCGAGGACGTCGCGCTCGCGCTCGGCCAGGTCCGCCATCCGCCTGTCGAGGCGGCGCTCGCCGGCGTCGGCCAATTCGACGCCCGCGGCCGCCCCACTGCCGTCTGGGCGGGGCTCAGGCCGCACGACGGCCTCGCCAGCCTTCACAGGAAAGTAGACCAGGCGCTGGTCCGTGCGGGCCTCGCGCCCGAGCGCCGCGCTTATCTTCCCCACATCACCCTCGCCCGCATGAACGCCGGCGCTGGCGCCGCTGACCGCTTCCTCGAAGCCCATGCCGGCCTCGCCAGCCCGCCCTTCGCACTCGAGCATTTCCTGCTGTTCGAAAGCCATCGCGGCCACGAGAGGGCGACGTATGAAGCGGTGGAACGCTATCCGCTCGGCTGAAAACCCTTCCCGGAACGGGCAGGAATTATTTCTTCTTCCCGCCCCGCCCCTCGAGCACCGCGCGCACCTTTCGCGCCAATTGCTCGCGTGTGTACGGCTTGGACAGCAGCTCCACCCCGGCGTCGAGCCGCCCGTCATGCACGATCGCATTCTCGGTGTAGCCAGAGGTGAACAGCACCGCGATTCCCGGCACGCGCGCCCGCGCCATCCGCGCCAGTTCGGGACTCTTCAGCGTTCCCGGCATCACCACGTCGGTGAACAGCAAGTCCACCGCCACGCCGCTGTCCAGCACGTTGAGCGCGCTCTGCGCATCGTTGGCCTTGAGCACATTGTAGCCGAGCTCGGATAGCAGCTCGACCACCGTCACACGCACTTCCGCGTCGTCCTCGGCGACAAGTATCGTCTCGCTGCCTCCGGCCGCCGGCGCGGTCTCGCGCGAGGGAACCACGACTTCCTCGCGCTTGCGCACCCGCGGCAGATAGAGCTTCACCGTCGTCCCGAGGCCGGGCTCGCTGTAGAGCTTCACATGCCCGCCCGATTGCTTGACGAAGCCATAGACCATCGAAAGCCCCAGCCCCGATCCCTGTCCCTCGGCCTTGGTCGAGAAGAAGGGTTCGAATACCTGCGCCATTACTTCGGGAGACATGCCACTGCCGGTATCGGTCACCGCGAGCATGACATATTGACCCGCGGGCACGTCCTCGAGATCGCGGGTGTAATCGTCGTCGAGCGCGGCGTTCGCTGCCTCGATCGTCAGCCTGCCCGATCCGCCCATTGCATCGCGGGCGTTGATCGCGAGATTGAGCACGGCATTCTCCAACTGCGCGGGGTCGACCTGGCTGTTCCACAGCCCACCGCTGGTGATGACTTCGATATCGATCGCCTCGCCCAGCGCGCGGCGCAGCATGTCGTCCATGCCCGCGATGAACTTGCCGAGATTGAGCACGCGGGGTTCCAATGGCTGCCGCCGCCCGAAGGCGAGCAGCTGGCTCGCGAGCTTCGACCCCCGGCTCACGCCCGCGAGTGCATTGGCAACGCGCTGCTCCGCGCGATCATTTCCCGCCACGTCGCGCGCCAGGAGCTGGAGGTTGCCCGAAATCACCTGAAGCAGGTTGTTGAAATCGTGCGCGACGCCGCCGGTCAGTTTGCCGATCGTCTCCATTTTCTGCGATTGCTGGAGCGCCGCCTCGGCCTGGCGCCGTTCGGCGACTTCTGCCTGCACGCGCTCCTCCAGCAACGCGTTGGCACGCTCGGCGGCAGCGAACAGCCGGGCATTGTCCATCGCCAGCGCCGCCTGCCCCGCGAGGCTGACGATGCTGCTTTCGGCCGCCTCGCCAAATACGCCCGGCTTCGAATGCCCGTAGAACAGCCCGCCGATCACTTCGCCCGCGGGCGTCTTGACCGGTACGGCGAGATACGATCGCACCGGCAGATGCCCTTCGGGCATGCCTTTGCGCGGCGCATTGTGACCGTAGCGCGGGTCCTTGGTGATGTCGTCGACGCGGACGATCCCCTCGCCATTGAAGGTCGGCGCGAACACCTGCGTGTTGCGCGGCATCGGGAACTTGTCGAACTCGGCGCGGTCGACTCCGCCGATCGCATAGAGCATGTAGCTCTCGCCGGCACGGTTCACGACATTGTAGAAGAACGCGCCGAACTCCGCGCCGCTCAGTGCGATTCCCGCGTCGACCGCCGTCTGCGCAACCCTCTCGGTATCGAGCTCGCCAGTAATCGCCGTGCCCGCTGCGTTGACGATCTCGAGCGCCCGGCTCTTCTCCTCGAGCAGTTCCAGCGCCTCCTGCGCGCGCCGCTCGGCTGCGATCCGCGCGCTGTGATCGACCATCACGCACAACAGCCCCGCCACTGCGTCGCTCTCGTCGCAGATCGGCGTGAACGAGACGCTGATCGAGAGCCCCAAGGCATCGACGTGCAGATCGTCAAAGTGCAGCGCCTCGCCCGCGAAGCCGCGATCGAGCAGCGGCCCGAACTGCGGCATGATCGCGGGGAAATTGTCGCGGTAGCGTCCACCCTGCGGCCTGGGCGGCGTCTGCGGATAGTCGCGCAGGATCGCGTCGTTGTAGAAATAGGCGCGCTCGGCGCCCCATATGACGATCATGCGCTGCTCGGAGGCGAAGATCAGGTCGAGGCTGCGCTTGAGTGATCCGGGCCAGCCGGCCACCGGCCCGAGCCCCGCCGCCTCGAACCCATCGGCCCGAAGCAACTGCGCGGCAGTACCGCGATGCAAGGGCCAGCTCGTCTCGCCGTCCATCCAATCTCCTCAGGCCCCCGCCCGGGAGGAAAGGTTTATACAGATCAAGGGCGTATGGGGAAGCCGGCACCGCCAACCGGCAGTCCCCAAGGTGGCGCGAAACACCTCTTTCGTAAACCCGGTATGCTCTGCTAGCCTCTCCCTCGGCGACAAAAAGGGGAGAGGACCATGGCGACCGTAGCGGCAGCGCCCGAGCGCGCGAAGGCGAGTCCCTATGCCTGGTATGTGCTGGGCGTCCTGTTCCTCGTCTATGTCCTCAACTTCATCGATCGCCAGATCCTCGCGATCCTCGCCGACGACATCAAGCGCGATCTGGGGCTGCGCGACCAGGATATCGGCTTTCTCTACGGCACGGCGTTCGGCGTGTTTTATGCGCTGTTCGGCATCCCGCTCGGGCGGCTTGCCGACAATTGGCGCCGCGTGCGGCTGATGAGCCTCGGGCTCGCTTTGTGGTCAGCGATGACTGCGCTTTCGGGCTTCGCGCGAACCGGCGGCGCGCTCGCCGGCGCGCGTGTGGGCGTCGGAATCGGCGAGGCGACCGCGAGCCCGGCGGCATATTCGCTGATCTCGGACTGGTTTCCCAAACGCCTGCGCGCCACTGCGCTCGCGATCTATTCGTCGGGCATCTATGTCGGCGGCGGCTGCTCGCTATTCATCGGCGGACTGATCGTCCAGAAGTGGAACCTCGCTTATCCGGACCATTCGGGGCCGCTCGGCCTCGTCGGCTGGCAGGCGGCGTTCCTCGCCGTGGGCATCCCAGGCCTGCTCGTCGCGATCCTCGTCGCGACGCTCCGCGAGCCCGTGCGCGGCCAGTCCGAGGGGCTAATCGCCCCGCCGCACCCCGCGCCGCTGCGCGCGTTCCTCGACGAGCTCGTCACGATCATCCCGCCCTTCACGCTGATCGGCGCGGCGCGCGGCGGCGGAAAGGCGCTCGCCGCCAATCTCGTCGCGCTCGCATTGATCGCGGGCGCGGTGTTCGCGCTGGTCACGCTCGGCGAGCCGCTTGCGCAATGGGCGGCGATCGGGATCGGCGCCTATGCCGTGATCAGCTGGGCCGCGGCCTTGAAGCGCCGTGATTTCCCCACCTGGAAGCTGATCGCGGGCAACCCCGCCTTCCTCTGCATCGTCGTGGCTTACGGCCTCAATGCCTTCATGGCCTATTCGGTCGCCGCCTTCGCGCCCAGCTTCGCGCGGCGCACCTTCGAGATCCCGCCCGAGGCGCTCGGCCAGATGGGCTTCTGGATCGGCGCGCCCGCCGCTCTTGCCGGCTTTCTGGGCATCACGCTCGGCGGACGCATCGCCGATGCGCTACGCGAGCGCAGCCCGGTCGGCCGGCTCCATGTCGTGCTGTTCGGCTGCCTCGCTCCCGTTCCAGCGGTTGTTCTCGCCTTCACCGCAAAGAGCCCAACGATCTTCTACGCGACAATCGCGCTAGCCCAGTTCCTTACCTGCGGCGCATTGGGCGCGTCCGCCGCGACTACGCAGGACCTCGTCCTGCCCCGCATGCGTGGCACTGCGACCGCGGCATTTTTCATCGGCACCACGCTGCTCGGCCTGGCGCTGGGGCCCTATCTTGCGGGCCGCATCTCGACGCTCACCGGCAGCCTCGCGACCGGCGTGCTAGCGCTATTGGCGACGCTTCCGCTCGCACTCGCAGCAATCTGGGGCGCGTACCGCCTGCTCCCGCAGGCCGAAGCGACCAAGATCGAACGCGCGCGCGCCGCGGGCGAGCGCGTCTAGACTGCCTGGAACACCCCGCACGCGATCCGGCCGCCCGAATTGCCCGAGGGATCGGTCTTGTAGTCATCGGGTCCGGCATGGATCACGATCGCCGCGCCGTCCTCGTCGAGCAGCCCGGCATAGGTGCCGCCGGGCAGCGTGAAGATCGTCCGATCGCGCCCGTCGTCGCCCACCGAGAGATTGGGCATGTCGCCCGCGTGCGGGCCCATCGGATTGTCCTTGCCGTGCTGGTGCGCAGTGGGATTCCAGTGCCCGCCGGCGCTTGCGAAATCCGGGCCGTCGCACTTGCCGACAGTGTGGACGTGCGTTCCGTGCACGCCCTTCGTCATGCCGTGCACCTCGACCATCACGCGGATCGCGCCGTCGACTTCCTCGGCAACCGCTGTGCCCACCGGCGTACCGTCAGCCATTCGGATATCGGCCTGCGCCTTGAAGTGCCCCGCCATGTAGCGGGCTTCCTTCTGGGGGCTTGCACACGCCGCCAGCGCCACCAATGCCGCACCGACCACGATCCCGCGCATACGCCGACTCCTCCAACGATCCTTATGGAGCCGTAATGGGCATTGGGGCGGCCCGTTCCAAGGGGGTGCAGCTTCCGTCCGCCTTGCCGCTCACGCTGCCCACCCCGAGAATGATCTTGGCGCGCCGCTCGAAGGTCAGCGCCTGCCACCGCCCCGAATTGCCCACCGCGGTACGGCTGCGAATGTAAGTCAAATGGAGCATCTCATAGGCTTCGGGATCAATCAGCCCCTTGTCGAGCATGCAGGTCCAGGCGGTCCAATTCCACCGCCAGTCGCGCTGCACGCCGTCCTGGTCGATCGTCGCGCTCGATGCGCGGTACCAGTCGAAGATCGCACGCAGCCGCGCGGCGCGCTGCGCCTCGGGTATGGCCGCCAGCTTGCCGCGCAGCCGCATCAGGTCCTCGTCCGCGGGGAAGAAGCCCTGCTGCACCTTGGTGTCGATTGCCCAGCGCACCTTGCGCATCGTGATCGGCTGCCCGGCGAACACGCGCAGCAGGTCGAGCCGCACGTCTTCGAGCAGCGCGACGTAGAAATCGGTCTGCACCTGCAGCATCGCGTCGCTCTCGAACAAGGCGGTCAGCTCGCCCGACAGCGCCGACCCCAGCCGCCCGTCGCTCCCGTGCGCCGCGAGGATCTTCCTGCGGCACTTGTCCTTGACCGGAACCGCGAGGCAGTCGCGCGAGAAGACCGTCTTGCCATAGACGGGCATCAGCGCCCTGCGCGCGCGGCCGAAGCCCCCGCGCATGGCCCTCTTCCACGCCTTCAACACCGGCTGGAGGCTCCCCGTCCCGAAATTCCATTGCGACATGCCGACGGAGATCAGCTGGCTGTCGAAATTGCCCGTCGGCTCGGCCCAGCACCCCCCGGTCTCGGGGATCGAGGTCTCACGCATCAGCGCGAAGATCGCGGCGCGGTCGACTCCGATTTCCGCGAGCCGCGCGGCGCTTTCGGGCGCGATCGTGAGGAACGGCAGCTCGGCTACCGCGCGGCACGCCGGATGCTGCGGGGCCTGCCCGGGCGCGGCGATTTGCGCGGCCGCGGGCACCGCAGCAAGAAGCGTGGCCGCCAGCGCGGCACCAACTCCCTGCCGCACCGTTGCCGACACTAGTGCCGTCGCCATGCGCCACTCCCCCTTTCGCCGAACTGTGCCACAGCCCCGGCTCGGCGGCTATTTCCTCGCAGCAGCCTTCGTCGCCGCTGGCTTTTTCTTCGGTGCGGCCTTTTTCCGCCCCTTGCCCTTGGCCGGGCCCGCCGCGGCGCGCGCGTCGATCAACTGGGCGGCTTCCTCGAGCGTCAGCGCATCCTTGTCGATCGACTTGGGCAGGGTCGCATTGGTCGTGCCGTCGGTGACGTACGCGCCGTAGCGGCCCTCCATCAGCTTGATCTCGGCCTCGGTGCGCGGATGCGCGCCGAGCACCTTCAGAGGCTCGCGGCTCGCGCCGCGCGCAGGTCGCCCGCCATTGGCCGCGGCCTCGGCGAGCTTGACCACCGCGGCGTTCATGCCGGTCTCGAACACCTCCGCGGTCGACTGGAGCCGGGCGTATTTCCCATCATGCGCGAGATAGGGACCGTAGCGGCCGATCGACGCCGTGATCGGTTTGCCGGTCTCGGGATGATCACCGATCGTGCGCGGAAGCTTCAAGAGCTTGAGCGCCCATTCGAGATCGAGCTCCACGTCCTTGGGAATCGAGGCGCGCGCCGCGTCCTTGCCTTCGCCCAGCTGGATGTACGGCCCGAAGCGGCCCGACTTGCGCTCGACGGGGAGTCCGGTGTCGGGATCGTTGCCGAGCACTTCGTTGCCGCCCGCATCGCCTTCCGCCCCGCCCGGCTGCGCGAGGCGGCGGGTATATTTGCACTCGGGATAGTTGGAGCAGGCGACGAAAGCGCCGAAGCGCCCACCACGGAGCGCGAGCCGGCCATTGCCGCAATTGGGGCAGAGACGGGGGTCCGATCCGTCGGCCTTCTCAGGGAAAAGATAGGGTTCGAGGAACTGGTCGAGCGCCGCAGTGATGTCCGAGGGCTTCTGCTCCATCACGTCGGCGGTGCGCGGCTTGAAATCCTTCCAGAAGTCCTCGAGCACCGCCTGCCATTCGGCGCGGCCGCCCGACACGTCGTCGAGCTCCTCTTCCAGCTCGGCGGTGAAGTCGTAGCTGACATATTTCTCGAAGAAGCGTTCGAGGAACGCGGTCAGCAGCCGGCCGCTCTCTTCGGCGAAGAAGCGGTTCTTCTCGACGCGGACATAGGCGCGGTCCTTCAGCACCTGGATGATCGAGGCGTAGGTCGACGGGCGGCCGATGCCCAGTTCCTCGAGCCGCTTGACCAGCGAGGCTTCGGAGAAGCGCGGCGGCGGCTGGGTGAAATGCTGCTCGGCGTTGACCGCCTTCCTGGCCGGCGTCGCGCCTTCGCTCATGCGGGGGAGGCGGCGCGAGTCTTCATCCCCCTCGTCGTCGCGGCCCTCTTCGTAGAGCGCGAGATAGCCGGGAAAGAGCACGACCTGGCCGGTGGCTCGAAGCCCGTGCCGGCCGGTGGCGTCCTCAAGGTCGATCGTGGTGCGCTCCATCCGCGCGCTCGCCATCTGGCTTGCCAGCGCGCGCTTCCAGATCAGCTCGTAGAGCCTGCCGTGATCGCCCGAGCCCGCGCGGTCCTTCGAGAAGTCGGTCGGGCGGATTGCCTCGTGCGCTTCCTGCGCGTTCTTGGCCTTGGTCGTATAGACCCGCGGCTTGTCGGGCACGTACGAGCCGTCATAGCGGATCGCCACGGCCTTGCGCGCTTCCTGGATCGCCGATCCGTCCATCTGGACGCCGTCGGTTCGCATGTAGGTGATCGCGCCGTCCTCGTAGAGTCCCTGCGCGATCCGCATCGTGTGGCTCGCCGAGAAGCCGAGCTTGCGCGCGGCCTCCTGCTGCAGGGTCGAGGTGGTGAAGGGCGGCGGCGGATTGCGCATCGCAGGCTTTGTCTCGACCGAGACCACGGTGAAGCGCCCCGCCTCGACATCGGCCTTGGCGGCATCAGCGCTCTTGCCGTCGCCGATCGACAGGCGGTCGAGCTTGTCGCCCTTCCATTTGACCAGCCGCGCAACGAAGGGCGTGCCGTCCTGCTCCATGTCGGCGGCGACCGACCAATATTCCTGCGCCTTGAACCCTTCGATCTCGCGCTCGCGCTCGACGATGAGGCGCAGCGCCACCGACTGGACGCGCCCCGCCGACTTGGCGCCGGGGAGCTTGCGCCACAGGACCGGCGAAAGCGTGAAGCCGACGAGATAGTCGAGCGCGCGGCGGGCGCGATAGGCATCGATCAGATCGGTATCCAGCCCGCGCGGATGCTGCATGGCCTCGAGGATCGCGGGCTTGGTGATCGCGTTGAAGGTGACGCGCTCGACGTCGCCCGGAAGCGCCTTCTTGTTCCGCAGCACTTCCTGGACGTGCCACGAGATTGCCTCGCCCTCGCGATCGGGGTCGGTGGCGAGGATCAGCCGGTCGGCCTTCTTCGCCTCGTCGGCGATCGCCTTCAGCTGCTTCGACTTGTCGGCATAGGTCTCCCACTCCATCGCGAAGCCGGAATCGGGATCCACCGATCCGTCGCGCGCAGGGAGATCGCGGACATGGCCGTAGCTCGCGAGCACGCGATAGTCCTTGCCCAGATATATCTCGATGGTCTTCGCCTTGGCCGGCGATTCTACGATGACGAGCTGCATGGGGGTCTTTGGGTTCCTTACGCGTACGCGTGTAAGGTGGGGGGCGGATTCGGGAGCCGTCAAGCCGTGGCGGGCGTCAGGCGAAGGTGAGTCGCTACCGCCAGATGCCAGCTCACAACCATGCCCGAATAGAGCAGGCCGTTCGCGATGATCGCAAGCGATGGCGATAAAGGGCCGTAAGGCGGATAGAAGGCAAAGGCGATCAAGCCCGCGCCTGCGACCCCCAGCGTCACGGTGAAGGCAGCGAGAATTGGCCATTGGCGGGATGCAGTTCGACGCCAGCTCGTCCCGATCGCCATGCCCG
>JAEWCK010000370.1 GCA_023390675.1 Pseudomonadota bacterium | reverse complement strand
CGGCGCCCGGCCTCCCCACCGCCTCCGGCGGTCCCCCTCCCCCAGCATGCTGGGGGAGGGATTTAGGCCAGATCCTCCCTCACGAACGCCGCGCAGCGTTCGCCGATCATCATGCTCGGCGCGTTGGTGTTGCCGCCGATCAGGCGGGGCATGATCGAGGCGTCGGCCACGTAGAGCCCCTCCACGCCGCGGACCTTGAGGCGGGGGTCGACCACGGCGCCGTCGTCGGTGCCCATCCGCGCGGTGCCGACGGGATGGTAGACGGTGTCGGCGCGGGCGCGGATCAGCCGTTCGAGCGCGGCATCGTCGGCGAGGTCGATCGGGTAGCGGTCGCGGCCCTTGAAGCGCGTCATCGGGGGCGTTTCGAGGATGCGGTACATCGCGCGGACGCCGCGCTTCAGCGTCTCCATGTCGCGCGCATCGCCGAGGAAATCGGGATCGATCAGCGGCGCGACATGCGGATCGAGCGACTGGAGGCGGACCGCGCCGCGGCTTTCGGGGCGTAGCACGCAGGCGTGGCAGCTGAAGCCATGGCCCTTGACCTGCGCGCGGCCGTGATCCTCGACCACCGCGATGACGAAATGGAGCTGGACGTCGGGGCGCTCGCCGCCGCCGGTGTTGAGAAACGCGCCCGCCTCGGCATAGGGCGTGGTCATCCCGCCGGCTCGCGTGAACAGCCAGCGCGCGGTCGACCCCAGCGACATCAGGCTGCCCAGGGCCGAGCGGCCGAGAAACCCGGTGCCGCGCGTCTCGAACGCGGCGACATAGTCGATATGGTCCTGGAGGTTCGCGCCGACCCCGGGCAGGCCGATACGGACGGCGAGGCCGAAATCGCGCAGGTGCTGCGCAGGGCCGATGCCCGAGAGCATGAGCAATTGGGGCGTCTGGAAGGCGCCGGCGGCGAGGATGACGGCGCGGCGCGCCTTGATCTCGCGCGCGACGCCGTCGCGCTGATAGGCGACGCCCCAGACGCGGCGATCCTCGAACAGCACGCGCTCGACCATCGTATCGGTGAGGATCTCGAGATTAAAGCGGCGCTGGCCGAGATACGCGCGGCCCGCGGTCCAGCGCTCGCCGCCCCGCTGGGTGACCTGATAGAGGCCGACGCCTTCCTGGCGGGGGCCGTTGAAATCGGGATTGACCGGAATCTGGAGCGCGGCGGCAGCTTCGACGAAGGCGTCGCTGCCGCGGTTCGCGAACTTCTGGTCGCTGACCCAGAGCGGGCCCGCATCGCCATGATAATCGTCGGCGCCGCGGATATTGTGCTCGGCATGCTTGAACCAGGGCAGGACGTCGTCCCAGCCCCAGCCGGGGCAGCCGAGATCGCGCCACTCGTCATAATCGCGCGGGTGGCCGCGGACATAGAGCATCGCGTTGATCGCGCTCGACCCGCCCAAGCCGCGGCCGCGGGGCTGATAGCCGCGACGGCCGTTGAGGCCGCGCTGGGGTACCGTCTCGAACGCCCAGTTGGTCGCGGGGCCCTGGAACGGCATCATGCCGGGCATGATCGTCTTGAGGCCGGTGTTGCGGCCGCCCGCCTCGAGCACCGCGACCGAGTACTTGCCGTCCTCGCTCAGGCGGCCTGCGGCGGCGCTCCCGCCCGATCCTCCGCCGATGACGACGATGTCGGCTTCTTCCACGCGGCCCCCTGTTCCCGGCGCGACTCCCAGCGCGCCTTGATGCTCTCCGATGTATCGCGGCTGCCGTCGTGGCTCCAGCCCGGAGGACGGATCATATAGCCGAGGCGAGCGCGCCAATTCGGGGCAGTCCAGACGTCGCGCGCGATGCCGATCCATTCGTGGCTCGCGGCCCAGAGCAGGTTGAAGCTTCCGAGATTCCTGACGATGCCGTAGCGCGGCTTGTCGTCGTCGCGCTCGGGCTCGAAGGTGCCGAACATCCGGTCCCAGACGATAAACACCCCGGCATAGTTGCGATCGAGATAGCGCGGGTTGGTCGCGTGGTGGACGCGGTGGTGCGAGGGCGTGTTCATCACCGCCTCGAACCAGCGCGGCATGCGGCGGATGACCTCGGTGTGAATCCAGAACTGGTAGATCAGATTGAGCCCGGCGACGAAGAAGACCATCGCGGGCGGGAAGCCGATCAGGAACAGGGGCAGGCGGAAGACGAAGGCGATCGAGAGGAAGCCGGTCCAGGTCTGCCGGAGCGCGGTGCTCAGATTATAGTGCTGCGAGCTGTGGTGGATGACGTGGCTCGCCCAGAACCAGCGGACGCGGTGCGCGCTGCGGTGGAAGACGTAATAGGCCAAGTCGTCGATGACGAAGGCGATCGCGAACCAGTACCATTGCCAGCCGATGTCGAAGAGCCGGAACTGGTGCACCCAGCTTGCGATCGCGAAAACGGTCCCGCCGACGACGATGCTCGCCACCGTGCTGCCGAGGCCGAGCGCGAGGCTGGTCAGCGTGTCCTTGGGGCAATAGCGGCTGCGATCCCTCGCCCAGGCATAGACCATCTCGGCGAGGACGAGCAGAACGAAGCCGGGGACGGCGAGGTCGACGGGATCGGGGAGCTGCGGCACGGGGCGAGCTTACATCGCTGTCAGTTGGGAGTCACCCCACGCAGCAGCACATCGCCGAAGCGACGCTCGCCGCTCGCGACAAGCAGCCCGTCGGGAGTGGCCTCGAGCGCGGGGGCGGCGAGGCGGCGCGCGGCGATCTGGGCGCCGTGGAGCTTGAGGAGCGCGGCGGTGCCGTCGCGGCCCTCGACCAGCGCGGCCTTGCCGTCGCTGCCGACCCGCGCGCCGATCGCCTCGAAGCCCGAGAGCATTTCCTCGGCGAGGCGCATCGCATCGGCCTCACTTTCGATGCCGCCGCCGCCGAGCCTGAGCGCCCGGGCGATCGCGGCGAGGCCGAGCACCGCGCCCAAGGAGCCCAGGAACAGATAGAGCTGGTTCATTCGCGGCCCGAGAGCCGATCGAGCAAGGGG
>JAEWCK010000072.1 GCA_023390675.1 Pseudomonadota bacterium | reverse complement strand
CGTGGGAAGGATGAGGGGGAATCGCGAGCCGCTACGCGCTCAGCCTTATGCTTCCTCCTCGAACTGCACCGCGTTCGCCGCGGTGGCGCTCAGCCGCACCTGGTCGCCCTCCACGCCGGCGACGAGGCCGAGCGAGATATAATGGTGGTGCCCGGCATGCGCGCCCTCGCCGCCTTCGACATCGGCGCCCGAATCCTTCTTGGTGAGCTTGATCCGCTCGCCATCGACGTGGTCGACGGTGCCGACATGCACGCCGTCGGCGCCGATCACTTCCATATGCTCGCGGATCTGGCTGGCATCGGTCATCTTGGGTCTCCTTTTGGGGTTCGCGGGCTCAACGCGTCTGCACCCGAAACGATGCGCCAAAGGAGGCATTGATGCGAATCCGCAATCTATCCGGCCTTGCCCTGCTGTCCGCCCTCGCCGCCTGCGCCGAGCAGGTGCCGGGAGCGGTCGCACCCGCCGCCCCCGGCTTCCTCGCGGGGCTGTGGCACGGCTTCATCTTCCCGGTCGCGTGGTTCCTCTCGCTGATCATGCCCGAGGTCGCGGTCTATGCCGTGCCCAACAATGGCGGCTGGTACGATTTCGGCTATTTCCTCGGCATCTGCGTGTTCGGGGTCGGCGCGCACCGCGGGCGCAAGATCACCCGCGTCATCGTCCGCGAACGCACCGCGAGCGGCCGCGTGATCGAGCACGAGGAGTGACGCGGAGCCTAGCCTTGATGGCCGGCCTGGCCGGAGCCGCGGGCGCCGCGGGGCTGACGACGCTCGTCCGCCCCGGCTGGACCCGCCGCGCGCTCCGCCTGCCCGAGGCCGAGGCGACCATCTATGCGCTGCGTATCGCCGGCATGATGCTCTTCGCGCTCGGGCTGTTCCTCGGCGGCTTCGCGGCGGTGGGGACGCTGATGGGAAGCGCAGCGTGATCGACATTGCGGTCAAGGTCTTGGTGGGTCTGTTTATCGCTCTGCTCGCGGCGCTCATCGGCGCGTGGTGGCGAGAGCATCATCCGCCCAAGATCAGTCGGGTTGAGCGCTGGCTATATGCGCGTGCGGAGCGCAAGGTCGCGGCGATGGCCGATTTAACCCCAGCGGCCCGAGCGGAGCGTATTGCCCAAATTCGCAACGAACTAAACAACTTCGATCCGCCGCGCCCGTTCGGCGATCAGGTTCGCCACGATTTTCCTTTTGGCAGCCGGCGCGCTCGTCGCGGCCGAAATCCTTCACCTCGCCTTTAAGTATCTTTGATCAATCAGTTCGTCACGGAGTAACCCCCATGCCGCTTCTCGAAGCCCGCAAGACCTACAAGCCCTTCGAATATCCCTGGGCGTTCGAATTCTGGAAGCGCCAGCAGCAGATCCACTGGCTGCCCGAGGAGGTCCCGCTCGGCGAGGATTGCCGCGACTGGGCGCAGAAACTGAACGACACCGAGCGCAATTTGCTCACCCAGATCTTCCGCTTCTTCACCCAGGCGGACGTCGAGGTGCAGGATTGCTACCACGACAAATACGGCCGCGTGTTCAAGCCCACCGAGATCAAGATGATGCTGACCGCGTTCAGCAACATGGAGACGGTGCACATCGCCGCCTACAGCCACCTGCTCGATACGATCGGCATGCCCGAGAGCGAGTACGGCATGTTCCTCGAATATGCCGAGATGAAGGACAAGCACGACTATCTGCACCAGTTCGGCGTCGACACCGATCAGGACATCGCGCGCACGCTGGCGATGTTCGGCGGCTTCACCGAGGGGCTCCAGCTCTTCGCCAGCTTCGCGATGCTGATGAACTTCCCGCGCTTCAACAAGATGAAGGGCATGGGGCAGATCGTCAGCTGGTCGGTCCGCGACGAGAGCCTCCACTGCGAAGGCATCACCCGGCTGTTCCACGCCTTCGTCAAGGAGCGCCAGTGCCTCACCAAGGCGGTCAAGGACGACATCATGGACGTCTGCCAGACCACGGTGCGGCTCGAGGACGCGTTCATCGACCTGGCGTTCGAGCAGGGCCCGGTCCCCGGCATGACCCCGCGCGAGATCAAGAAGTATATCCGCTACATCGCCGACTGGCGCCTCGGCCAGCTCGGCCTCAAGCCGATCTACATGATCGACGACCACCCGCTCCCCTGGCTCGCGCCTTTGCTCAACGGGGTGGAGCACGCCAACTTCTTCGAGACCCGCGCGACCGAATATTCGAAGGCCGCGACGCGGGGGAACTGGAACGAAGTGTGGGACTCGTTCGACAAGCGGCAAAAGGCCAAGGCCGGGCCCGCGGCGAACGAGGATGGCGGCGAGGGCGCGGACATGTTCGCGAAGGCGGGGATTGCGGCGGAGTAACGGTGTTCATTTGCTCAGGGAGAAAAAGAATGGGACCCTAACATCAAAGACTAGCACCGGAGCCATACGTGAAAACGGGTACCTCGCTCAAAGACTTAACACATGTCTACCGGCGTGTCCGGGAGACCTTGGTTTTCTCTCGCGAGGCACAGGACAAGTGATCGTTTGGTAGGTGCCTAGACCAGAAGAAAGGAGAGAGAAATGGATTCTCTTAACTTCTGGTTGCACATGGATGAACAGTACATGTGGCGCTGGTATTGCTTTGATGCCAACCGCAGAAAACCCATCGGAGAAGAAGATGCCCACTCTCAGCAATATCTTTGGTGACGGCGACAGCGATTCGTCGAGCACCAACAGCAATGACGGCAATCTGATGAGCGACGTCGATGCGCTGGCCTCGGTCAACGCCAGTCACGACAGCATGAGCCAGTCGACCGACGAGGACGGCAATTCGTCGACCGACGCCCAGTCGACCGATCTCGGCACAGATATCGATGCCGGCGCGCTGCTCGACAGTGCCACCGACAGCATGTCGAGCTTCGAAGGCGACGACAGCGGCAACTAGAACGCCGTGACTTGCGCGCCGCCGGCTGCCGCCCCCTTCGGCCGGCGCGCGCGAGCGATGCCCGACCAACGCTCCTGTGTCGGTATCGCCGCGGGTGGAG
>JAEWCK010000345.1 GCA_023390675.1 Pseudomonadota bacterium | reverse complement strand
CGCGTTCCGCGTGGCGCGCACCAATCCGGTATATGCCCTGCGCTACGAGTAGGCGCGTCGCGCGAGGCATATCCGGGCGGGCGGGAAGGCGACTTCCCGCCCGCTTTTTTGCGCCTATGCTGCGCGCGGAGGAGATTTCGATGCGCAGGCTGCTGACGATGCTCGCGATGCCACTCTGCACGGGCGCAGTGGCGCAGGAAGTCCCGCTGGCGCCCAAGCCGAAGGGCGGGCTCTATCTCGGCGCCGATCTTTCGTACGTGAACGAGATGGAGGATTGCGGCGCGGTCTTCCGCAGAAAGGGCAGGCAAGTCGATCCGTTCAGGCTGCTGGCCGCGGCCGGCGGCACTATGGTCCGCGTGCGCATCTGGAACGACGCGAAGTGGACACCGTACAGCGGCTACACTGACGTGCTCAAGACGATCCGTCGCGCGCGGGCCGCCGGGCTGCAGGTGCTGCTCGACTTCCATTATTCGGACGATTGGGCGGACGGCGACAAGCAGATCGCCCCGGCCGCGTGGCAAGGACTGGACCCCGAAGCGCAGGCCAAGGCGCTGCACGACTACACTGTCGACATCCTGACCCGGCTGAACCGCGACGGCGCGATGCCCGAGATGGTGCAGGTCGGCAACGAGACCAATCCCGAGCTGCTCGCGGGCAAGGGCGGCAAGCCGATCGACTGGACGCGCAACGCGCGGCTGTTCAACGCCGGGATCGCCGCGGTGCGCGAAGTGGGCCGCACTGCCTCGCGCAACCCGCGGATTATGCTCCATATCGCCCAGCCCGAGAATGTGATGCCCTGGTTCGAAGCGGCTGCCGTGGCCGGGGTGCGCGGCTATGACGTGATCGGGATCAGCTATTACGGAAAATGGTCCAAATGGACGCCGGAGCAGTTGGGCGAGACCGTTGCGGCGGCGAAGGCCAAGTTCGGCGCGGACGTGATCGTCGTCGAGACCGCCTACCCCTTCACGCTCGAAGCGCAGGACGCCTCGCCCAACCTGCTCGGCGAGGACGGGCTCGAGCCCGGCTATCCCGCCACGCCCGCGGGGCAGCGCGCGTACATGATCGACTTGACCCGGCGCACGATCGACGCGGGCGGGATCGGGATGATTTATTGGGAGCCCTATTGGGTCTCGACCCGATGCAAGACGCGCTGGGGGCAGGGGTCGAACTGGGAGAATGCCGCCTGGTTCGATTACCGGCAACACGAAGCGCTGCCGGTGCTCGATTTTCTCAAGCACCGCTACAAGCGGCCCTGACATTCAAAAGCGGGAGATAATGGTCGGGGAAAGAGGATTCGAACCTCCGGCCCCTGCGTCCCGAACACAGTGCTCTACCAGGCTGAGCTATTCCCCGACCGGCGCGTCTTCCAGGCGAGCCCGGACCGCGAGGGGCGGCCTATAACCAGCCGCCGGGAGTCGCGCAACCCGCGAGTTTCAGCTTTTGCGCGCTTCGAGCATCGCGTCGATCGACGTGAATTTCTCGCGGGGGGAACCGGCGCGCGCCGCGGCGATCTCGGCCGTGTCGATCTTCTGCCAGTCGCGGAACGTGACGAGCTCGACGCCGCGCCTTTCCAGCAGCGCGTCGAGCCCCGGGCGGCCCTGCTTGCCCGCCCCTTCGCCGATATCCTCGGCGATCTTTTCGGCGATCGCGAAGCCGTCGGGGCGGTTGGTGCCGATCGTTCCCGTCGGCCCGCGCCGCGCCCAGCCGACCGCATAGAGGCCGGGGAGCACGCGGCCTTCGTCGTTTGCGAAGCGGCCCGCGCGGTCGTCATATGGGACGCCTTCGATTGGCGGGGTGCGATAGCCGATGCAGCTTACCACGAGGCTGGCGGGGATTTCGTAGATGTCGCCGGTGCCGACCGCCGCGCCGCCTTCGTCGAGCTTCGTCCGCTCGACGAGCACACGCTCGACCTTGCCGTCGCCCTCGATCGCGACAGGCATCGCGAAGAAATCGAAGACGATGCGGATCGGCTTGTCGGCGGCCATGGTAGCGAAGTGGCGAAGGTGATTGACCGATTTGCGCTGCCCCGGCTCGAGCAGCGCGTCGTCGCCTTCGGGCGGCAGGTCCGCGGGGTCGACTAAGGGAACCGCGCGGCTGAGTTCGCCCAGCTCGCCCAGCTCCTTGGGCGTCATTGCGATCTGGTGCGGGCCGCGGCGGCCGAGAATCGTGATCGTGGCGAGCTTCGCGCCGCGCAGCGACGTGAGCGCGTGCGCAACGATGTCCGACCCGTCGAACTCGGTCTCGGCCTTGGCGAGGATGCGGGCGACGTCGAGCGCGACATTGCCGTTGCCGATCACCACGGCGCCGGGTCCGTCGAGCACCGGGCCGAGCCCGGCGAAATCGGGATGGCCGTTATACCAGCCCACGAATGCCGCCGATCCGACCACGCCGGGCAAGTCGTCGCCGGGAATTCCGAGCTTGCGGTCGTGCGGCGCGCCGGTCGCGAGGACGACGGCGTCGTAGAGGTCGCGCAACTCGTCGATCGACACGTCCTTGCCGATCGTCACGTTGCCCACGAACCGCACATTGTCAGTGAGCGCCACCGCCTCGTAGCGCCGCGACACGCCCTTGATCGACTGGTGATCGGGGGCGACGCCGGTGCGGATCAGTCCGAACGGGACGGGAAGCCGGTCAATGATGTCGACGCGCACCTGATCGCCGAAGGTCTTCTGGCAGGCCTCGGCGGTATAATAGCCCGCAGGCCCCGATCCGATCACGGCGATATGGCGCATGGGCCTCTCCCTCCGGTACTTTCGTGAAGCCTAGCGCGGGGCAGGGCGCGCTGCTAGGGGCGCGCGCGTGAGCCCGATCGAAGTCATCGCCTCCCTGCTCGGGCTGGTCAACGTTGCGCTCGTCGTGCGGCGGAGCATGTGGAACTATCCGTTCGCGCTGGCGATGGTCGCGCTCTACGCGTGGATCTTCTTCGACGAGAAGCTCTACAGCGACGCGCTGCTCCAGCTCTTCTTCCTCGTGGTGAACGTCTATGGCTGGGCCAACTGGGCGCGCTCGCGGGCTGAGGCCGGAGAGGTGCGGGTCGAGACGCTGGACAACGGAGCGCGAATGGCATGGCTCGCCGGCTGCGCAGTTGTCACGGCGATCTGGGGCTATGCGATGCACCGCTATACCGACGCCGCTTATCCGTGGTGGGACGGCGGCATCGCTGTGCTCAGCATCGCCGCGCAGATCCTCCAGTCGCGCCGCAACTGGGAATGCTGGGTGCTGTGGATCGTCGCCGACCTGCTTGCGGTGCCGCTCTTCGGGCTGAAGGGGCTTTGGTTAACCGCCGGGCTCTATTCGGTGTTTCTCGCCCTGTCGGTGCTGGGCCTGATCGAATGGAAGAGAGCGAAGTGAAGCCGCGCACGATCTGCCTCCACGGCCCCGAGAGCACCGGCAAGTCCACCCTCGCGCCCCGCATCGCCGATGCGCTGGGCGGGATCGTGGTCGAGGAATATGGTCGCGAATATGCCGAGACGCGCGGCATCGACTTTACCATGCAGGACCTGCTCGAGATCGCGAAGATGCACGATGTCGGCACGCAGATGCTGCTTGGCGAGGGATTCAGGCCGGTAGTGCTCGATACCGATCCACTGATGACCGCGGTCTGGGCCGACATGCTGTTCGGCTATCGCGATCCGTGGTTCGACGCGTGGCAGGGCACCGCCGATCTTTATCTGCTGTTCGACATCGATATGCCCTGGATCGCCGACGGCACGCGGATGTTCGGCACGCCCGAGCTTCGGCAGAAATTCTTCGATCTATCGAAGGCGGAGCTTGAACGGCGCGGCGTGCCATGGGCGTTGGTAAGCGGGCAGGGCGATGCGCAATTCGAAAATGCGATGCGCGCAATCGCGGATCATAGCAAAGCCTGAAAAGCGAGTGCGTCACGCGTTGCTGCGCCGCTGCCGGTATTGTCGAAGATCACCCAGGTTTCGCCGGGATATGCTTGGGCCTTCCGGACCCAGCTCACGAGCGCGTCGGCGTCGTAGGACGACCAATAGGGCTTCGGACTGCCGTGCAGGCGAAAGTATGCGAGGCCCTCCCAGCCACCGGGCTCCGCCGCCGCAGGCACCGGCGCCGGATCGGCCGCGACGCGTGCCACGCGGTGTGCGACGAGCAGGCGCTCCGCATCGGGTTCGAACCAGCTCGGATGCCGGGGTTCGAGCGCGATCGTGCCGCCGACGATCGCATCGAACCGCTCAAGGAAATCCGCTGCCAGCGCCGCGGCATATTCGAACTTCGGTGGCAGCTGGACCAGCACCGGCCCGCGCTTTTCTCCGAGGCCCGTCACTTGCTCGGCGAACGCCGCGAGCAACGCTTCGCAATCCGCCAATCGCGCCTCGTGCGTGATTGCCTTGGGCAGCTTGACCGAGAAGCGGAAATCCGCCGGCACGCTCGCCGACCAACGCTCCCAGGTCGCGCGGCGGTGCGGTCGGTAGAAGCTGCTGTTGATTTCCGCCGCGTCGAGGCGCGCAGCATAGCGTTCGAGGTTGCTCGCGCCCGGCGGGAAGCTGTCGCGCACGGTACGCGGGAGCGCCCAGGCCGCGGTGCCGATGCGGATCGTCATGCCGCTGCAATCCGCAGGCGCGGGCAGGGGTTCCGGACGGGGCTTCGCCCTGCTAAGCGCGCGCCACCATGGCGACCGACCTTTCCAAGATCCGCAATTTCTCGATCATCGCGCATATCGACCACGGCAAGTCGACGCTGGCCGACCGGCTGATCCAGCGCACCGGGGGGCTCTCCGAGCGCGAGATGTCGAGCCAAGTCCTTGATAACATGGACATCGAGAAGGAGCGCGGGATCACGATCAAGGCGCAGACGGTGCGCCTCGAATGGAAGGGCCACATCCTCAACCTGATGGACACCCCCGGCCATGTCGACTTCGCCTATGAAGTGAGCCGCAGCCTCGCCGCGTGCGAGGGCGCGCTGCTCGTGGTCGACGCGGCGCAGGGAGTCGAGGCGCAGACGCTCGCCAACGTCTACCAGTCGATCGAGCACGACCACGAGATCATCCCGGTGATCAACAAGATCGACCTGCCCTCGGCCGAGCCCGAAAAGGTGCGCAACGAGATCGAGGAGATCATCGGGCTCGACGCCTCGAACGCAGTGCTCGCCAGCGCCAAATCGGGGATCGGGATCGACGAAGTCCTCGACGCGATCGTCGCGCGCATCCCCGCGCCCAAGGGCGATCCCGACGCCCCGCTCAAGGCGATGCTCGTCGACAGCTGGTACGACCCCTATCTCGGCGTCGTCATCCTCGTTCGCGTGATGGACGGGACGATCCGCAAGGGCCAGCAGATCAAGTTCATGGCCGCGGGCACGACGCATCTGATCGACCGCGTCGGCGCCTTCCGCCCCAAGATCGAGCAGCTCCCCGACCTTGGGCCCGGCGAGATCGGCTTCATCACCGCGCAGATCAAGGAAGTCGCGCAGGCGCGCGTCGGCGACACGCTGACCGACGCGAAGAAGCCCACCGCCGAACCGCTCCCCGGCTTCAAGGAAGTCCAGCCCGTGGTGTTCTGCGGGCTCTTTCCCGTCGACGCCGCGGACTTCGAGAAATTGCGCGAAAGCATCTCCAAGCTGCGGCTCAACGACGCGTCGTTCAGCTTCGAGATGGAGACCAGCGCGGCATTGGGCTTCGGCTTCCGCTGCGGGTTCCTCGGGCTGCTCCACCTCGAGATCATCCAGGAGCGCCTCAGCCGCGAATACGATCTCGACCTGATCACCACCGCGCCCAGCGTGGTCTACAAGATGCGCCTCACCAAGGCCGCGGGCGAGGCCGAGGGGCGCAGCCTCGAGCTCCACAACCCCGCCGACATGCCCGACCCGACCCGGATCGAGGAGATCGAGGAGCCGTGGATCAAGGCGGTGATCTACGTTCCCGACGAATATCTGGGCTCGATCCTCAAGCTCTGCCAGGACCGGCGCGGCATCCAGAAGGACCTGACCTATGTCGGCGGCCGCGCGCAGCTCACCTACGAGCTGCCCCTGAACGAAGTCGTGTTCGACTTCTACGACCGGCTGAAGAGCATCTCGCGCGGCTACGCCAGCTTCGATTACGAGCAGATCGGCCACCGCCCCGGCGACCTCGTCAAGATGAGCATCCTCGTCAACAACGAGCCGGTCGACGCGCTGAGCATGATCGTCCACCGCTCGACCGCCGAGAGCCGCGGCCGCGGCATGTGCGAGCGGCTGAAGGATCTGATCCCGCGCCACCTGTTCAAGATCCCGATCCAGGCGGCGATCGGCGGCAAGGTGATCGCGCGCGAGACGATCGCGGCGCTCAGGAAGGACGTGACCGCCAAATGCTATGGCGGCGACATCACCCGCAAAAGGAAGCTGCTGGAGAAGCAGAAAGAGGGCAAGAAGCGGATGCGCGAGTACGGCAGCGTGCAGATCCCGCAAGAGGCCTTCATCGCGGCGCTCAGGATGGGGGAGGAGTGAGGCCCGGGGGCGGAGCGGGGATCGCGTAGCGATCGCCGGATTCGCCGAGGGTCAGCCGCACTCCCGGCCGACGACCGGCCGGGCTCGCACCGGGCCGGATCGATCGACGACGCGGCTTTGCCGCGGCGATTGCGTTCTTGCGGTCAGAAGCGCCCGCGCAGGACGTTGGCCGCGGCGATCGCCGCGATGCCGGCGAAGGCGGCGCTGGTCCACGGCCGCGCCCTGGCGAAGCTCTTCACCTTCTCGGTGAACGGCGCATCGCCCGAGAAATGCTCGCGGAACGCATCGGTGAGCGCGGTCTTGCGGTTGGACTGCGGAGCGGCGGTCTCCGTGGGTGCTGCGGTGGCCATGTCGATCTCCCTTTCGCGCAGGATTGCGCTGGTGCGAGGTCATAACGCGCGCGGGAGGAGGTTGGTCCTTGGGGCCTATTGTTTTGGGTATCCGCGTACAAAGACTGCTACGTGGTCTGGGAACATGGCGCGGGACTTCGCCGAGATCGCCATGAACTTTCCATGACAGCAGAGGTCAACGGCGTCATACGTATGCCAGAATGTCCGCGGGATGCGGGCCAAACGCCCGGCGCTGCTTTCGATCAGTAGGTGGTCAACGCGACACTCCTGATGGCGCTCAACAAGCTCCATCAGGCTGATAGGCCTAAAATCTTTTATCCATTGCTCTGCGGTCGCCAGCTCGTCATGCTGGCTGACAATGCATCCACCAATGCATATCTGCCACGCAGGCGCACCCAACCACATCTGCCGCTTTATGGTGAACTCCCACCGATGGAGTAGCCAATTTATGGTCTTAACGCGATCGTTGAAGCGGCGTGGCATCGTGAAACAAAAGCAGAACATAGCCGATTCGGCTAGTGGCCTGTGCACACCCACGCGCGTGCTTGCATCGCTCCGCGGACGTAGGTTTGGTCCATTTCGGACAAGGTTAAACGTCAAAGCGGACCAAAGTCGCTAGGCTTTGGGCTCCATTTTTGGAGTTTGGATGATGGGACGTGGTGGTTCATTGCGCATTTTCCAGCGTGCACTCCATTGCTCGGAAATCGCCCTCCTCCTTCTGCTGCAAATCACCGCTCTAGCTTTCAGCCTGTGGAGTGTTGTCACGTTTCTGCGGAATGCGCTTTGATGCCCGGCGCGTTTTCTCGCTTCGGCTATGAGTACCGCGACGCCTCGAACTACAAAGCGTTCGATGAAGTGTTGTTGATCGGCGCGGCCACCGACGAGGCGCGTGCAGTCATCAATGGTAAGCTGAACAGCGATGGGTGCTTCGTGCCAGAGTTGGTGGGACTAGCGCCTCTCCAATCGACATTGGAAGGCTTTCCCTCGGAGGATGACCATATCTGGCACCAGTTCCTGTACCTTCTACCCGCGACCGATCGGGAGATCGGGAGCCTAACCCCTTCGGGGGAGCTTTCCAACCTATTGTCCAATTTCGAGAAGCTGGAACCGTGGGAGTCACCAGCGATGCTGAAGCGCATTGCCTTGTTATTCCACAAGGAGCCCTATAGCCTCATTACATGAGCGGCGGGCGCGGAAAGGATTGGACGCAGCAACAGGTTGAGCGTGCGGTCGAAGAATATTTTGACATCCGGGCGCTGCAGGAGGCGGGACAAACGGTTAACAAGCGCCAGCGTCACATCAAGCTTGGTGCTGAAATTGGCAGGGTGGCTGGCGCCATCGAACAAAAGTTCTGCAATATCAGTTCGATACTTTGTGAGCTAGGAATAGAGCCTAGCCGCGGTTACCCCCGGCGCGACAATTTTCAGGGCCTGCTGGCTGCAGCAGTGGAACGCCATCTATCCAGCGTTGACGGGCGAGAGGTCGTAGCGATTGCTGTACCGGTTCAACCCGAGCCCCCTCTTGAGATCGGCGATATCCCTGACTTCGACCGAAAGCAGCGCAAGTTTTCGGAAGAAATGAAGCATTTGGTACGCAAATTTGACCCCGCTGCCCGTGATGCAAGGAATCGTGCACTCGGGCGCTTGGGAGAACAAAAGGTGCTCGAATACGAACGCAGCAAGCTAGTCGGGTTCGGGCGGGACGACCTAGCAGAACAAGTGCGCTGGGTATCGGAAATGGATGGAGACGGCGCTGGCTTCGACATTCAGTCATTCGACCGGTGCGGTGACAAACGATATCTAGAAGTTAAGACGACGAATGGCTCAAGTACGACACCATTTTATCTTAGCGAGAATGAATTTCGCTTTTCAAAAGCGAACCCCGAGGGTTATCGACTTGTCAGACTATATAACTTCTCAGCTGCACCAAAAGCGTTTGTGCTTCGCTCTCCGATTGAACAATTGGTAGAGCTTCAACCGGCCGTGTATCGAGCATCTCTCATCTGAAAATCGCTTCCGACCGAAGTGCATTTACGACCTACCTCTTCTTCCACTCCTCCCACGTATCCTCCCGCTGCGCCGCTTCCCATTCGGTCTGCGCCAGAGCCATCCGCCGTTCGGCGTCCAGCCGCGCACGGTTGCGCTCTTCCCAGTTCGGGCCGGGATAGACGTGGACGCCGGGATCAATCTCATAATGCGGAAGCGGGGGGCGGACGGGCTCGCCTTCGGCGGCCCAGGCCTTGCGCCGCAGATCGTCCAGCGTCTTGCTCACCTCGCAGGCAAAATACTTCTCGCCGCCCCACTCGCCCGCGGGGCAATTCGTCCAGAACTGGATGAGCTTCTCGGTCATGCCGCCGGCGGTGAGGATCAGCTCGATATGGGTGAGTTGGCGCACGGCATAGTCGGCGCCGACGATGTCGCCCTCGCAGCGAAGCTGGCGCTCGTTGCGCACCTTGGCGAGATATTGCTCGAAGATGCGATCGAGCGTTTCGACGATTCCGGGCGTGAGGGGCGCCTCGGGATCGCGGAGCGCCGCGTCGGTCGCGGCCTCCGCCTCCCCCCCCTCGCGGCAGGCGGGGCAAAGCGCGGCGGCCTCGCGCTCGATCGATTCGCGGCTGCGCTTGCCGAGCGAGAGGCCGGGGCCGCCCTCCTTGCCCGAGAGATGGTGGCGGAGGATGAACATGAGCAGGCGATCGTTGTAGGCGCGCCGTTCGCCGCATTGCTCGCCCTGATAGAAGACCGGGACGGGGACGCCTTCGAGCGCGCGGTCTATCGCCGTGTCGAGAAGGCGCTGGACGCCGTGATCGAGCGCGGCTTCCCATGCGGCGCGGAAGCTGTCGGCGCCGGGCTGGCGGCGGAGAAAATAGGCGCCCTCCGACGACATGTTGATGCGCTTCGCGGCGGCCTTGACCGAGCCGGTCTCGGCGAGCGCGGCGATGAAGGCGCGCTGGCGATCGGGCGTCCAGCCATCGTAGCGGTATTTGCGGGGCACCGGCGTGAAGTCCGGTACGGGTTTCTGCGCGGGGACGAGAGTCTGCATCCGGCAGTATATAACCAAAAAGGTTCGTGTAGGAAAGCGTTTTGTTCCGTGTATGTTCAGGAAGATAGCCGAAGCTCGCCGAGCAGCTCGGCCATGCGCGACTCGATCGGAGCGAGGCGGGCGCAATCCTCTTCGGAGAAGAGCTTGAGCTGATCGACGCAGGGCCGCCAATAGGCGCGGACGATCGCGTTCCGGCGGGCGACGAGCGCGATATATTCCGCGGCAGCGGCGTTGCCGGGCTCGGGCGCCATCGGATTGGCGCGGTAGGTGCGGGGATCGTAGACCGCTTGCGGATCGGGAAGGAAGAGGACGCGCTGCGGGTCGCCCGCCTGCGGCGTGACGTCGATATATTCGCCTTTCGGCGTACGCCACACGGCGTGGTGCTCGGCCTCGAACCAGCGGCCCGGCCAGCGCCAGATCGCCCAGCCCCATGCCGGGTCGCCGCCCTCGGCGACGGCCTGATACGTCGAATTCTGGAAGCAATAGGCGACGCGGCCGCGGGCGCGCGGGACGACGGGGACGTAGAAGGGCTCGGCGGGCGCGATCGTGGCGCAGAAGGCGCGGGTGGCTGCATCGACGGAATCGGGCGGGCCGAGGATCATGCCGCCACTACGCGCGTGAAGGCGATCGGGTCCCGTGCGGGCGGCGCGGCCTGCATATCGATGCAGCGCGAATTGATACGGATCAATCGCAAGCCATTCTCATTGCGGCGAAGCTTTTTGGCGTTATGCATTCGCGCAGTGCTCGGCGACGCGACCCCTTTTCGACGGATCGGCGCATGAGCGCGCGATCCGCGCTGCGCGCCGCGACGAGGGCCGATCACGCGCGCGTCGACGCGCTGTTCTCGGATAGCGATCTGGCCAGCCGCGCCGGCTATGCGCGCTTCCTCGCGCGGCAGGCGGCGGCGCATCTGCCGGTCGAGCGCGCGATCGACGCGGCGGGCGCGGAAGCGCTCGTCCCCGATTGGCCCGCAAGGCGCCGTGCGCCGCTGCTGCTCGCCGATCTTGCCGATCTGGGGCCCACCACAATTGCGGAGGAACGCTTCCTGCTGCCCGGCGGCGAGGCCGCGCTGCTTGGCGCGGTCTATGTTCTCGAAGGCTCGCGGCTGGGCGGCGCAGTGCTGCGCCAGCGCGTCGGGCCCGGGCTGCCGGTGCGATTCCTGTCCCCGGGCCGGCAAGGCGGGTGGCGTTCGCTCGTCGCCTTGCTAGACTGCGCGCTTCGCACCGAATCCGCGCTCGCCGAGGCGATCGAGGGAGCAAGATCGACTTTCGATTGTTTCGCCTGCGCAGCGAAGCGCCAACCGGAGCCCAGTGCCTAGTGCAGAACCGTACCGAGACCGTCGATCTCACCAATTGCGATCGCGAACCGATCCACATCCTGGGCGCGATCCAGCCGATCGGCTTCCTCGTCGCGGTATCGCCCGAATGGGTGGTCGAGCGGGCATCGACCAACATCGCCGAATTCCTGGGCGACAAGGCCGCCGATCCGATCGGCAAGCCGCTCGATGCGCTGATCGACAGGACCGCGGTTCACAATTTCCGCAATCGCGTGGCGATGCTGCGCGGGCCCGACGCCGTCGAGCGCATTTTCGGTTGCCCGTTGCACGAGGGGCCGGGCGCCTTCGACATCGCGCTGCACGTCTCGGGCGACCAGATCGTGATCGAGGCCGAGCCCGCTTCGGACGAGCATGGCGACGCGACCAACACCGTGCGATCGATGATCGTCCGGCTCGACCAAGCGGCCGATCTCGACGCGTTCCTCAACGAAGGCGCGCGGCTGATCCGCGGCTTCACCGGTTACGACCGGGTGATGATCTATCGCTTCGCCGAGGACGGATCGGGCGAAGTCGCGGCGGAATCGGCCGTGCCCAATATCGGCAAGTTCAAGGGGCTGCACTACCCCGCGACCGACATCCCGCAACAGGCGCGCCAGCTCTACAAGCGCAACCTGCTGCGCGTGATCACCGACGTGAACGCCGAGCCGGTGCCGGTCGAGCCGCAGCTCGATGCGGCGGGCCAGCCGCTCGACCTGTCGCTGTCGATCCTGCGATCGGTGTCGCGGATCCATATCGAATATCTCAAGAACATGGGCGTCGGCGCGTCGATGTCGATCTCGATCATCGTCGACGATCAGCTCTGGGGCTTATTCGCCTGCCACCATTACGGCCCCAAATCGCCGAGCTTCGAGCGCCGATCGGTGTGCGAACTGTTCGCGCAGATGTTCTCGATGCGGCTCGAGAGCCGGCTGCGCAAGGAGCTGATGGAATTCGAGCGTCGCGCGCGCGACATCTCGGACCAGTTGCTCGGCGCGGTGGCGACCGACGACACGCTGCTCAACGACCCCGACTGGCTGAGCGGCATCCTGACCAATGCGATCCCCGCGGACGGCGTGGGGGTGTGGATCAACGGCAGCCATGCGTTCTCGGGGAGCACGCCGCCGCTCGGCGGCTTCCGCGAGATCATCGCGTCGCTCCCCGATCTCAGCCATGGCGAGGTGTTCGCGACCGACCACATCGCATCGGTGGTGCCGGGCGCCGAGCGCTATGCGTCGAGCGTGTCGGGGATGCTTGCGATCCCGCTGTCGCGGTCGGCGCGCGACTATGTCGTGCTGTTCCGCTCCGAGCTGATCCGCTCGGTGCGCTGGGGCGGCGATCCGCACAAGCCGGTCGAATACGGCCCCAACGGCCCGCGGCTCACCCCGCGCGAGAGCTTCGCCGAGTGGAAGGAGCTGGTCGAGGGCAAGTCGCGGCCCTTCACGGCTTCCGAGATGCGCGTTGCGGAGACGCTGCGCGCAACGCTGATCGAAGTCGTCCTGCGGCTCGCCGAGGAAGCGACGACGCAGCGCCAGGCGGCGCATGCGCGACAGGAGCTGCTGATCGCTGAGCTCAATCACCGCGTGCGCAACATCCTGGGCGTGATCCGCGGCCTCATTCGCCAGTCCAAGCCGCACGACGACAGCATCGAGAGCTTCGTCAAGCTGGTCGACGGGCGCATCCACGCGCTGGCGCGGGCGCACAACCAGATCACCGACGACCATTGGGGCCCCGCGCCGATCCAGGCGCTGATCGACGCCGAGGCGGCGGCCTTCCTCGCCGACGGCGGCGACCGGATCACCACCGACGGCGATTTCGTGCTGCTCAATCCGCAGGCCTATTCGACGATGGCGCTGGTGATCCACGAGCTCGTCACCAACTCCGCCAAATATGGCAGCCTTTCGGTGCCCGAGGGCTATGTCGAGATGCAATGGAGCCGCAACCATGCCGGCGACCTGATCGTCGAATGGCGCGAGAAGGGCGGCCCGGCGGTGAGCGCGCCGACGCGCAAGGGCTTCGGCACGACGATCATCGGGCGATCGGTGCCTTATGACCTGGGCGGCGAATCCAAGATCAGCTTCGCAAAGTCGGGCGTGAAGGCATGGTTCCGGGTTCCGGCGCGGCATGTGAGCGAGGCGGGGCAGGGCCGCACCCCGACGATCAAATATCCGCGTCCTGCGATCGGCCACCCGACGCCGCCTCCCGAACAGGTGCTCGAGGGACGCAAGGTGCTGCTGGTCGAGGACAGCCTGATCATCGCGCTCGACGCCGAGGACGTGCTCGCCCGGTTGGGCGCCGAGGAAGTGGCGACGGCCTCGACGGTCGATGCGGGGCTCGAGACGATCGACAGCTTCGCGCCTTCGGTCGCGATGCTCGACATCAATCTGGGCGACCGCACCAGCTACGCGCTCGCCGACCGGCTCGACGATCTGGGCGTGCCGTTCCTCTTCGCCTCGGGCTATGGCGAGCAGGCGCAGCTGCCCGAGCGGCATGCGAAGCGCGCGGTGCTGCAGAAGCCCTATACGCTGGAGAATGTCGCCCGCGCGCTCGACGCGCTGATCGGCGGGGCCTAGCTGAACACCAGCTTCGCGCCGGCGATCAGCAGCACAACGCCGAGCGCGTGGAGGAGCCGCCCGGCGGGCAGGCGCGAGATGCCGAGACGGGTGCCGACCAGCGCGCCGAGCACGACTGCGAGCGCGAACCAGGGCAGTTCGGGCGGAAGCCGGCCGACGCTGCTCAGCTGCCCCGCCAACCCCGCAATCGAGACGACGAGGATATAGCCCGAGGCGGTGCCCGACGTCTGCCGGACGGTCGCCCAGCCGGCCATCAGCACGATCGGGCTGAGGAAGATGCCACCGCCCGTGCCGGTGAGGCCGGACAAAGCTCCCACTGCCGCGCCGGTGAGCATCGCGAGGATCGCGGGGGCAGTGCGGGCGCCTTCACTCGCGGCGATCGGGCGCGGCCAGAACAGACGAATCGCGGCGATCCAGAGCACCACCCCGACCAGCGGGCGATAGAGATGGCCGGGGATGCTGAAGCCGCCGGCCAGATACGCCGCGGGAATGGCGCCGGCGACGCAGAGCAGGAGCAGCCGCCAGTTGACCTGCCCGGCGCGCGCGAAGCGGAAGGTGGCGAGGCTCGCGACGATGATGTTGAGCACCAAAGCGGTCGGCCGCATCGTCTCGGGCGCGACGGCGAACAGCGCCATGATAGCGAGATAGGCCGAGGCGCCGGCATGGCCGACGGCGGTGTAGAGCGCCGCCGCGAGCCCCATCAGCACTGCGATGAGGATCAGCGCGGCTGGATCCATCAGCGGCGCTGAGACGCGAGCAGCAGCGCCGCCATCGCGCGATTGAGCGGCGCGTCGATACCATGCTTCTCGCCTATCCGGACGATCACGAGGTTGCGCGCATCGACTTCGGTCTGCCGCCCGGCGGCGAAATCGGCGTGGAGCGAATTGACCGACTGCGGATGCGCGAGCGCCGTCCATTCGACCACCTTGTCGGCAAGCCCGTCCTTGAGCTGCGCACCCTCGGCGCGCCCTACCGCAATGCATTCGCGCACCAGGCCGCGCATCAGCTCGGCGGCGTCGGCATCGTTGGCGACTTCGGCGGGACGATCGGTGAGAGCACTGACGATCCCCGCGCAGTTGATCGCGAGCTTGCGCCATGCGGCGGTGGTGAAATCGGGCGTGGTCTGCGCGTCGATCGGCGTGTCGGCGAAGAGCGCGACCAGCGCGTCGCCCGCCTCGCCTTCGGGGACGTGGATCGTGCCGTTGCGGCGCTGGACGATGCGGCCGGGCGCGGTGCGCTCGGCCGGCAGATCGATGATCACGGGGACGGTGCGCTGCGGCGGCACCTGGGGAAAGCGCTCGCGCTGCTCGACGCCGTTCTGGATCACGGCGAGGCGCGTGGCGGGGCCCATCAGTCCGGGGAGCCACGCCGCGGCGCTCGCGCAGTCATAGGTCTTGGTGGTGCACAGCACCCAGTCGACGGGCTCGGCCTTTGCGGGATCGGTGAGGATGCGCGGGGCGGCGCGGATCGCTCCCTCGGGCGTCTCGATCTCGAGGTCGGCAAGGGCCGAGCGCGCGCAGACCGTGACGTCGTGGCTCTGCGCGAGCCATGCGGCGAGCGTCCCGCCGATCGCGCCCGCGCCGATCACCGCGACGCGAGTCACTGCGGCATGCCGCCGAGATAGTCCATCTTGCCCACGGGCACGCCCTTGTGGCGCAGGATCGAATAGGCGACCGTGATGTGGAAATAGATGTTGGGCAGCACGAAGCCCTGCGCATAGGGCAGCCCCTTGAAGTGGAAGCTGCGGTTGGGCGTCTTCACTTCGATGTCGGCATCCTCGCGGCCGTTGATCCGGCCGGGCTCGACGGCCTCGATGAAGGCGAGCGTCTTCGCGATGCGCGCCTGCAAGTCGGCGAAGCTCGCCTCGTCGTCGGGCCAGGCCGGCGCCTCGATCTGCGCGAGGCGCGACACCGCGAACTTGGCGCCGTCGCTGGCGCGCTGGACCTGACCGGTGAGCGGCGCCATGTCCTCGTAGAGACGCGCGGTCAGCAGCTCCTCGTGCGGCATGCCGTGCTCGTCGGCCCAGGCGCGGCCCTTCTCGAGAAAGGCGGACATCACCGCGAAGCCGCGGCGCAAGGCGGGGACCGTGAGGTCGTAGAGCTCGATTGCCATGGTGCGCCAGATAGGCCGGCGGCGTCGGCGCCGCAACGACCATAGCCGGGCGTTATGATGCTGCTGCAACTTCGGAACGCTTGCGTAATTGACCGGAAAGACCCGCAGGCTTAGTGCGCCGCGCTTCAAGATTCAGGGAAGACGAGGATGACCGCCATTCTGGCGCCGGACACGATTCCGGCGACGATGCCGCGCAAGCTGCGCGAGCTGCACAGCCATCATTTCGATTCGACGGTGTGGAACGACTTCGCGTTCCGCGACGACGACATCGTGATCGCGACCTATGCCAAGGCGGGGACTACCTGGACGCAGCAGATCGTCGGCCAGCTGCTGTTCGGCGGCGATCCCGAAGTCGTGATCTCCGAGCTCTCGCCATGGATGGACCTGCGGGTGCCGCCGGCCCCGGTGAAGCTCGCCGCGGTCGAGGCGCAGACGCATCGCCGCTTCCTCAAGACGCACCTGCCGGTCGACGCGCTCGTGTTCAGCGAGAAGGCGAAGTACATCTATGTCGCGCGCGACGGCCGCGACGTGGTGTGGAGCATGCACAACCACCACGCCAACGCCAACGACGCGTGGTTCGCCGCGCTCAACGATACGCCGGGCCGCGTCGGTCCGCCGATCGCGCGCGCCAATCCCGACATCGCCGAATATTTCCGCGAATGGCTCGACGGCGACGGCACGCCCTTCTGGCCCTTCTGGGAGAATGTCCGCAGCTGGTGGGCGATCCGGAATTTGCCCAACGTCCATCTCGTCCACTTCGAGGACCTGAAGCGCGACATGGCGGGCGAGATGCGCAAGATCGCCGGGTTCCTCGACATCCACGTCGAGCCGACCGCCTGGCCGCGGATCGTGCGCCATTGCAGCTTCGACTGGATGAAGGCCAACGCCGCCAAGGCCGCGCCGCTGGGCGGCGTGTTCTGGGACGGCGGCGCCGAGACTTTCATCAACAAGGGCGTCAACGGGCGCTGGCGCGACACGCTTACGCCCGACGACATCGTCGCGTACGAGGCGACCGCGCTCGCCGAGCTCGGCAAGGATTGCGCCGCATGGCTTGCAGCGGGGCGGGGGGCGTAACACCCGCCATGTTGCAAATCGGGGTCCGTGCGCCGAGGTAGGGCGCATGGACCTCGATGCTTTGCTGCTGCACTATTTCGACACCGCCGACCCCGCGCGGCTCACCGTCGAGCAATTCGCGCGCGGCAAGGAGCGCCTCGCGATCGACTTCGGCGTCGAGCAGGAGCCTGGCCGCAAGTTCGCATTGTGGACGCTGATGGAGGCGCTCGGCTTCGCGCCGCTGCCGGAGGAAGCGTTCGACAAGCATCCCGAGCTCAAGCGCGCCGCGGAGGACTATCTGAGCGCCGCGTGGAAGATGGAGCGGGAATAATCCATTTATTTTGAGGCTTTGCAGCTTCCCCTGTCCGCGGCTAGCCTCGCGGCAGGGGGACCGAGATGCCACGATTTTTCCGACTCTTGTCGATCCTTGCGATGCTCTGGGCGGCGCCCGCAGCGGCCGGATCCGATCCGGGCTGGATCGAGGCGCGCACCGATCACTTCATCATCTACGTGAAGGACGACGAAGCCGCCGCGCGGGCCTTCGCGACGCGGCTGGAGGCGTTCGACGCCGCGCTCCGGCGGCTATACGACGTGCCCGACGATCCCGATCGCAAGGCCAACCCGGTGCGCATCTTCGCGCTGGAGCCCGAGACCTATAACGACGTCTGCCACTGCGGTGGCTATGCCGTCGGCTATTATCAGGGCCACGCCGGCACCTCGTCGATCTTCAGCATGTACGTGCCCAAGGTCGATGCGAAAGCCAGGCCGGGCGACATGACGTCGCAATCGGTGCTGCTGCACGAATATGGCCACCACTTCATGTTCTCGAACTTCCCGATGGCCTTTCCGGTCTGGTATTCGGAGGGCTTCGCCGAGTTCAACGCGAACGTGGTGTTCAATGCCGACGGATCGATCACGATCGGGCTTCCCGCCAATTATCGCGCCGATCCGATCCGCTGGAAGACGGTGCATATGTCGCCGACCGAATTCCTCCAGCCGGTGCAGCGTTATGGCGGCAATGGCTGGGAGACGCAGGTCATCTACGGCCGCGGCTGGCTGCTTACCCACTATCTGACGCTCGCGCCGCAGCGGAAGGGGCAACTTGCCAGATATCTCGACGGGCTGAATCGCGGTGCGTCGAGCGTCGATGCGGCGCGTGCCGCCTTCGGCAATCTCGACGATCTGTGGGACGAGCTCACGGACTATGCGAGGGATCCGCTCGCCAAGCCGTTGCGCGTGCCGCCGCCTGCACACAAGATCGAAGTCAAGCTGACGCCGCTGTCGCCCGGCGCAGGCGCAATGATGCTGAGCTATGCGCGCGTGGTGAGCGGCCAGGATCCGCGCGACATGCCGCGCATCGCGCGCGAGGCCGAAAGAGTCGCCGATGACTATCCCGCCGATCCGGTGGTCCAGTCCGAGCTCGCGTTGATCGAATATGTCGCGAAGCGCAGCGACAGCGCCGACGCCGCTGCCGACCGCGCGCTCGCCGCGGACCCGGCCAACATGCTCGCGCTCGTCGTGAAGGGACGCGTCGCGGTGCGCCGCGCCGGGGAGACCAAGGCGACCGATCCCAGGGCGTGGAGCGCCGCCCGCGGCTGGTTTCTGAAGGCCAATCGCGCCGATCCCAATGCGGCCGAGCCGCTGCTCTATTACTATACGAGCTTCGCCGCGGCGAAGCAGGAGCCGACGCCGGGCGCAGTGAAGGGCCTGTCGCGCGCCGTGGTGCTCGCGCCCGAGGATGGGACCGTGCGCAGCCTGCTGGCGATCCGCTTGCTCGTCGAGAAGGACGGGCCCGGCGCGCGCGCGCTGCTCGCCAAGCTTGCCTATGCGCCCCACGCGCGCGCCGACAGGAACAAGCCCCTCGCCGCGATCGAGTTGATCGACGCCGGGAAGCTCCCCGAGGCGCTGGCGCTGCTCACTGCGAAAGACAAGGACGAGGAGGCGGATTGAACGGTTCGCGCCGGTTTCGGGCGGGGGGGGGGGGGGGCGCCCGGCCGGATCAGCGACCACCTCGCCGCCCACGCCGCCGACTACGCCCTCGTCGCCGCGTCCCGCGACTGGCACCGCCCCGGCGAGACCAACGGCGGCCACTTCCACGCCCCCGGCGAGTCCCCCGACTACGTGACCACCTGGCCGGCGCACTGCGTGCAGGGCGAGTCGGGCGCCGACTACGCCCCCGAGCTGGTCACCGACGCGGTCACCCACCACGTGATCAAGGGGATGGGCGAGCCGGCGTACTCCGCGTTCGAGGGCGTCACCGACGCGGGCGAGCGGCTCGCCGACCTGCTCCGCGCCGCCGGCGTCACCGAGGTCGACGTCACCGGCATCGCCACCGACTACTGCGTCCGCGCGACCGCCCTGGACG
>JAEWCK010000322.1 GCA_023390675.1 Pseudomonadota bacterium | reverse complement strand
TGCGCGGTCGAGAGCGGCACTTCCTCGCGGTTGCGCGCGCGCGCGATCGGGTCGGAGCGCAGCCGCATGTCGAGCGCATGGTCGAGATTGGCCGCGATCCCCGCATAACCGCGCGACCCGAGCGCCTCGACCCGCGCGGTCTCGACCGCGTCGTACACCGCACGCGCCACCGGCTCGCCCGGCGCGCCGCGCAGATGCAGCGCATTGTCGTGCAGCCGCATCCTCAGCGCGAAGGCATCGGCGAAGCCGCGCGCCTCGGCGACCTGCTCGGCAGGCAAGGTACGCGAAGGCGTCGGCACCTTGATGCTCCGCCCGTCCTGCCGCGGCGCGTCGGACGTGAACCCAAGCTCCGCCTCCGCCTCGCCCGAAAGCGCCCGAGCCGCGCCGGTCAGCACGTTGCGGAAGCGTTCGAGGGGCGTGTCGGCGGACACTACTGGTCCTCTCCCTTTGGGAGAGGAAAGGAGCCGCGCAGCGGCGGGAGGGTGAGGATCGAGGCAAGCGCACTGCCCTCACCCTCCCACTCGGCTTCGCCGAGCGGGCCCAGTGTCGGGGTAACAGCGCCCCGCGCTGTTAAGGCCATGCCGGGGGCATGGCCGACCCGACACTCTCTCCCGATGGGAGAGGGGTTCAGCATCACGCCTTGCTCACCACGCTCTCGGGCAGGTCGGTCCCGAACACGCGCTGATAATATTCGGCCACCTGCGCCCGCTCGGCCTCGTCGCACTTGTTGAGGAACGAGAGGCGGAAGGCGAAGCCGACATCCTTGAAGATCTCGGTGTTCTGCGCCCAGGTGATTACGGTACGAGGGCTCATCACGGTCGAGATGTCGCCGTTGATGAAGCCCTTGCGGGTCAGATCCGCGACGCGGACCATATTGTCGACGATCTCTTTGCCGCCCGGCTTGTCATACTCGCCGGACTTGGCGAGCACGATCTGCGCCTCGACCGCGGCGGGCAGGTAGTTGAGCGTTACGACGATGTTCCAGCGGTCCATCTGGCCCTGGTTGATCTGCTGCGTGCCGTGATAGAGCCCGCTGGTGTCGCCGAGGCCCACCGTGTTGGCGGTGGCGAACAGGCGGAACCACGGGTTCGGCCGGATCACGCGGTTCTGGTCGAGCAAGGTCAGCTTGCCCTCGGTCTCGAGGATTCGCTGGATTACGAACATCACGTCGGGGCGGCCCGCGTCATATTCGTCGAAGACGAGCGCGGTCGGCGTCTGGAGCGCCCAGGGGAGCAGGCCCTCGCGGAATTCGGTGATCTGCTGGCCGTCCTTGAGCACGATCGCGTCGCGGCCGATCAGGTCGATGCGGCTGATATGCGCATCGAGGTTGATGCGGATGCACGGCCAGTTGAGCCGTGCCGCGACCTGCTCGATATGCGTCGACTTGCCGGTGCCGTGATAGCCCTGGCCCATCACGCGGCGATTGTGCGCGAAGCCGGCGAGGATCGCGAGCGTCGTGTCGGGATCGAAGACGTAGGCGGGGTCGAGATCGGGGACGCGCTCGTCGGCCTCGCTGAACGCGGGGCACTCCATGTCCGAATCGATGCCGAACAGTTCGCGCACCTTCACGGCCTTGTCGGGCGCGTCCATGATCGTGGTCTCGCGGCTGTCGGGCTGGGTGTTCGGAATGTCTGCCATGGTCATCGATCCTGATACTCGCGAGAGCGCCTAGATGCTCCGGGCATAGTCTGCAACGTTCAAGCGTATTCCCCCGACTCGCCTTTCGTGAGATCATGACGTCATCGAAACGGGGAAAGTCATGCTCAAGCGAATCCTGTGCCTGGCGGCGCTGATCCTGCCCGCCGCGTGCGAAAACCGTGACGAAACCGCGCACCGCCCGCCCCCGCCGCGCGTGGTCCGGGTCGAGCCCGCCTTCACCGACTGGCTGAGCCCCGACCCCGATTGCCGGGGCCGAATGAAGCGCGGCGAGTGGCTCGTCTGTGACAACAAGAACGTAAACTACCTCCACCGCACCCTCGCCGCGCAATGGGCCGCCGAGCGTCAGGGCGCGAGCCGCGACCGCCTCCACGTCCAGCGCCAGCAGCTCCAGGCGCTGCTCAGCGAGCGCGCCGAATGCGACAGTGTTGAATGCGTCGCCGCGGCCTATCGCCGCTACCTTCCCCCGCCGCCGCCGGCTCCCGCCCCGCGCTGGACACCGCGGCCGGGGCCCCGCGTGATCGTCCATCGCCGGCACGGCCCGCGCTGGAACTGGCGCGACAATGGCCCGAGCTGCGCATCGCAGATCGGCTGGTCGCGCGCAGCCTGGCTCGCGCGCCAGTGCAGCGTAGTGAACCCCGATGGCCAGTGCGCGCCCGAGCGGAGCTGCGGCGTGCTCCGGACGATGGTCCGCGAGGGCTGCTGGGACGCCGAGCGCAAGCCGGGCTTCTGCCGCCGGACCTAGTCGACTTTTTCGGGCAGCGGGAACAGCTGCACGAACCGCTCGAGCACCGCGCGGTCCCCGCTCAGCCGCAAGGCCCCCGCGCCTTCGGCATCGGCGATCGGGCGTCCGCCATAGACGATCGAGGCTAGCGTCATCGGATCGGTGTCGAGTACCACCTCCGCGCCCTGCGGGTCCGCGCGGCGGATTTCGATGCCCTCGTCCACTTGTGCGAGGAAGGTCTCGGCACCGAATCGAAAGCCGATCGTCGCGGCGAAATCGCCGGGCGACGCGTACATCGTCCGGAACGACATCATGATGGAAGCGGCCGATAGCGGCAGCGTCGGATCGTGGCGATGGCTGCGCACCGCCCAGCGCCCCAGCTCCTGGATCGCGGTCTCGCTCTCATAGCCCCACGGCGTCAGTTCATAGATCTGCACCGATGCCGGCGGGGGGAGCTTCGTGCGCGTCAGGATGCCCGATTGCTCGAGCCCTTCGAGGCGCTGCGTCAGGATGTTGGCGCTGATCCCGGGCAGGCTCGCCTTCAGCTCGGAAAAGCGCCGCCCGCCGAACATCAGCTCTCGGACGATCAGCAGCGACCAGCGCTCACCTACCAGCTCCATCGCCAGCGCCGTCCCGCACGCATCGTCGTACCAGCGCATTTTGGGGCCGCTTTCGCTCGGAGTCACTTTTTTTAACTTCATGGTTGTTTTTTGTAACTGATTCGCGCATCAAGGTCAAGAAAGCGATTCGCAAGGTCGCCCCAACAGGAGCTTCGTCCGATGGCATTGGTTCCCGCCAAAACGCTGGCAGCGCGCGAAATCGCCCGCTGGCCGAACGAGACGCCCGAATATCGAAAGGCGCGCACCGCGTTGCTCGCCGAGGAGATCGAGCTTCGCAGGCATATCGAGGCAGTCGCCGAGCAGCGCCGCATGCTTCCGGCGGGACCCGAAGTCACCGGCGACTATCGCTTCGAAGGCGAGAACGGTCCGGTGATGTTCGGCGAGCTGTTCGGGGACAAGCAGACGCTGGTCGTCTACACTTATATGTTCGGCCCGCAGCGCGAGCGGCCGTGCCCGATGTGCACGTCCTTGCTCTCGGCATGGGACGGCGAGGTGCCCGATATCCAGCAGCGCGTCGCCTTCGCAGTGACGGCGCGCTCGCCGCTGACCAAGCTACTCGCCTTCAAGGCCGAGCGCGGCTGGCAGCATCTCCCGCTCTATTCGGATGCCGACCAGGCGTTCAGCCGCGACTATCATGCGATCGCGCCCGACGGCTCCGACATCACGCAATTGCTCGTCTTCACGCGCCGCGACGGCACGACTCGCCTCTTCTGGGCTGGCGAGATGGGCGACGCGAGCCGCGATCCCGGCCAGGATCCGCGCGGCGCACCCGATTTGATGCCGCTTTGGACGATTCTGGACTCCACACCCGAGGGCCGCGGGGCCGATTGGTACCCGTCGCTCGCCTATTGACGCCAAAAGGAGAGACACGATGCCCCAGATGATCTTCGTCAACCTGCCCGTGAAAGACGTGGCCAGGTCGACTGCCTTCTACGAGGCGATCGGCTGCACCAAGGACGCGCGCTTCAGCAACGAAGCCGCCTCGGCGATGCAGCTGAGCGACGAGATCGTGTTCATGATCCTGTCGCACGATTTCTTCAGTACGTTCACGCCGAAGGCGATCGCCGATTCGAGCGCGACCACCGAAGTGCTGATCTGCATCTCGCGCGACAGCCGCGATGCGGTCGATGCGATCGTCGAGAAGGCCGCGGCCGCCGGCGGCAGGGCCGATATCCGCGAGAAGCAGGACATGGGCTTCATGTACGGACGCAGCTTCGAGGACCCCGACGGGCACATCTTCGAGCCCATGTTCATGGACATGGAAGCCGCAATGGCGGCCTTCCCCGAAGGCCCCGCCCACGAGCCGGCCTGAGCGACCCCGGAAACTTTGGAGAGTTGAGATGACGCAGAAAATCACCCCCTGCATTTGGTACAATCACACCGCCGAGGAAGCCGCGAACTTCTACGTGACGCTGCTTCCCGACAGCCGCGTGGTCAACGTCCAGCGCACCCCGGCCGACACGCCTTCGCAAAAGGCAGGTGACGTCATCGTCGTCGAATTCGAACTCGCCGGGCAGCGCTATGTCGGCCTGAACGGCGGCCCGATCTTCCCGCAGACCGAAGCGGTCAGCTTCATGATCAGCACCGCCGATCAGGAAGAGACCGACCGACTATGGAACGCCATCGTCGGCAATGGCGGCCAGGAGTCCGTGTGCGGCTGGTGCAAGGACAAATGGGGCGTCAGCTGGCAGATCACCCCGCAGCGCCTGCTCGACCTCGTCTACGGCGACGACCAGGCAGCCGGCCGCCGCGCGATGGATGCGATGATGAAGATGAAGAAGATCGACATTGCGGCGATCGAAGCCGCGGCGCGCGGGGAGACCGTCGGCGCCTGATCACAACCCGAGCTGAGGAGAGATACGATGCCCTATGTAGACGGCTTCATCGTCCCGGTGCCCGAGGGCAACAAGGACGCTTACATCGCGATGGCGAGCAAGGCCGCGCCGATCTTCGTCGAATATGGCGCCACGCACGTCATGGAGACCTGGGGCAACGACGTGCCCCACGGCAAGACCACCGACTTCTTCAAGGCGGTCCAGGCCGAGGACGGCGAGAATGTCGTCTTCTCGTGGGTCACCTGGCCCGACAAGGCGACACGCGACGCCGGCTGGGCGAAGATCATGGAAGACGAGCGGATGAAGCCCCCGGCCGAGATGCCTTTTTCGGGCGCGCGGATGTTCTGGGGCGGCTTCGAGCCGATCGTCGAGCATAAGGGCTGAGGAGGCCGAGATGGCAAACCCCCACGGAAGCTTCATCTGGTACGAGCTGCTGACCAAGGACGCGAAGGCCGCCAAGAAGTTCTATGACGATGTGATCGGCTGGAACATCGACGCCGAGGCGCCCGCCGGAGGCATGGACTATCGCATGATCAACGCGCCCGACGGCCAGACCGGCGGCGTGATGCAGCTCAATGCCGACATGCTCGCCAATGGCGCTAAGCCGGTCTGGCTGGGTTATTTCGGCGTCGACGATGTCGATGCGTCGGTCGCGTCGATCGTCGAGGCGGGTGGTCAGGTCCACCTCCCCGCCTTCGACATTCCGGGTGTCGGCCGGCTCGCAATGGTCACCGACCAGCAGGGCATCCCCTTCTATGTGATGCGCGGCGCGTCGCCCGAGAGCAGCACCGCCTATCAGAGGATGGGCATGGGGCATGTCAGCTGGAACGAGCTGCTTGCGCCCGATGACGCGGCTGCACTCGATTTCTACGGCAAGCAGTTCAACGTGACCAAGGTTGGCGCGATGCCGATGGGCGAGATGGGCGACTACAGCTTCATCGGCAACACCGAGAGCAAGGGCGACGCGATTGGGGCGGTGATGCGCACGCCCCCGGGCGGCCATTCGGGCTGGTTCTTCTACTTCCGCGTGCCCGAGATCGCCGAGGCCAAGGCGAAGATCGAGGCCGGCGGCGGCGAGATCCGTCAGGGGCCGATGGAAGTGCCCGGCGGCGAATGGGTGATCAGCGCCGACGATCCCGAAGGCGTGCCCTTCGGCGTGGTCGCGCCTGCAAACAACGCGAAATAAGGAGAAGCGCGATGCGCAGGATCATCGGCGGCGCCTTTCAGTCGCTCGACGGCGTGATGCAGGCGCCGGGTGGGCCGACCGAGGACTGGACCGGCGGGTTTGAGCTCGGCGGCTGGTCAGTCAACTTCTGGGACGATGCCATGGGCCAGGCGATGGGCACGCTTTTCGGCGGCCCCTTCGACTTGCTGCTCGGACGCAAGACCTGGGAGATCTTCGCCGCGCACTGGCCCTATGTGAGCGAGGACGATCCGATCGGTCCTGCCTTCGACCGATGCAACAAATACGTCGTCACGCATAGCGACCAGCCGCTCGAATGGCAGAACAGCCACCGTGTGGGCAGCATCGAGGAAGTTGCCGAAATCCGCCGCGGCGACGGTCCCGACCTCCTGATTCAGGGAAGCAGCACGCTCTATCCGCAGCTCTTCGCTGCAGGGCTGGTCGACCGGCTGTTCGTGATGACCTTCCCGGTGGTGCTGGGCGCTGGCAAGCGCCTGTTCGGCGCCGGCACGCCGTCCTTCGCGATGAAGCTTGTCGACAGCCGGACGAGCACGACGGGCGTGACGATGGCGACCTACGAACCGGGCGGCGAAATACCGATCGGGACGTTCCAGATGTCCGAGCCCAGCGAGCGCGAGAATGCCAGGCAGGAGCGGATGAAGCGCGAGGACCAGGCTAGACGAAAGCCGGCGAGGTCTTGAGCTGCTGATACGCCTCGATCACTGCCTGAAGCTGTCGCTCGTGGCTTCGGTCGCCGCCGTTGCGATCGGGATGATATTTGCGGACGAGCTCCGAATAGCGCTTCCTGAGCGCCATCCGGTCGGCATCGATTTCCAGCGCCAGCGTCTTGAGCGCCTCGCGGTCCTGTCCCGAGAGCGGCTTGCCGTCCTTGCGCTCCGCGCGGTCCTTCATCCGCTCGCGGAAGCGCGCGCCGATCGCGTCCAGAGGGTCGGCGAAATCGGCCCAGCGCGGCGGACGGTCAGCTCCGCCGGTGGAAGCGAAGGCGCGCGTCTCGCGCTCCCAGCCAGCAAAGGGGCGCTGCGCGTCGTGGATCTCGTCGGGGCTCATCCCGGAGAAGAAATTGTACCCCGAATTGAATTCGCGGACATGGTCGAGGCACAGCCAGCGATATTCGCCGGGTCCGTCATAGCCCCCGCGCGTGGGGCCCATGGGAGCGCGGAACTCGCCCGGCTCCCCGCACCCCGGCTCGGCGCACAGCCTCCCGCTCGCTTCCACGCGGCCGTGGAAACGCGCATTGGGGCGATCTTTTCTGGGCCGTCCGTCCGCCACGCTTACTCCCTCGAACAAACCCTCTATATAAGCGCGATGACCGACACCGCCACCGGCGGGCTCGCCGATATCATCGCCGCCCGTCTCATCGCCGCGCTCGCCCCGGCGCATCTCGAAGTGATCAACGACAGCCATCATCACGCCGGGCATATGGGCGATGACGGCAGCGGCGAATCGCACTGGACGGTGGTGATCGAAAGCGCGGCTTTCCAAGGTCTCAACCGCGTTGCGCGGCAGCGGCTCGTCAACAATGCGCTCGCCGATCTGCTCGTGTCGCGCATTCACGCGCTCCAGATCAAGGCCAAGGCGCCGGGCGAGGCATGACCGCGCTCCAGCCGCGTCCCGCCGCGCGGATCCTGCTGCTAGATCATCTAGGGCGCGTGCTACTCTTCCGCTTCACGCCGGACGATCGCCCGCCTTTCTGGTGCACGCCGGGCGGCGGAGTCGATCCGGGCGAAAGCTATGAGGCTGCGGCGGCGCGCGAGTTAGCCGAAGAGACCGGACTCACGCTGGCGTGCGGCGAGCAGGTCGCGCGGCGGCTCGTCGAGTTTATCACGCTGGAAGGCGTGCCGGTTTCGTCCGACGAGCGCTATTTCCTCGTCCGTGCGGGCGAGTGCGCGATCGACACGGGACGGCACACCGAGCTCGAGCGCCGCGTTATGCGCGAATGGCGCTGGTTCGCGCTCGACGAGATGGCGGGCTGGCATGAAACCATTTACCCTGAGAACCTCGCCGGGATGCTGGAGGAAATCGCGTGAAAGAAGAGCTGATCCTCCAGACGATCGAGCCGACCACGCACGATCTGGGCGGGTTCAAGGTGCATCGCACGCTGCCCTCGCGCCCGCGCACGATGGTGGGGCCGTTCGTGTTCTTCGATCAGATGGGGCCAGCGCGGCTCGAGGTCGGGACGGGCATCGACGTGCGCCCGCACCCGCACATCAACCTCGCCACGGTCACCTATCTCTATGCCGGTGCGATCGACCATCGCGACAGCCTCGGCACCTTCGCGACGATCGAGCCCGGCGCGGTCAACCTGATGACCGCGGGGCGCGGCATCGTCCATTCGGAGCGCTCGCCGTCTGCCGAGCGGGAAATCGGCCCCGTGCTTTCGGGAATCCAGACCTGGCTCGCGCTGCCCGAAAAGGATGAGGAGATGGATCCCGCCTTCGAGCACGTGCCGGCCTCCCACCTGCCGGTCATCGAGGCGTACCGCGTACGGGCGCGCGTGATCATGGGCACGTTGTGGGGGGCGACCGCGCCCACCACGACCTATGCCGGCACCGTCTACGCCGACATCGCGCTGCAGGGTGACGGCCGCGTGCCGGTCGACGCGGCGGCCGAGGAGCGCGCGCTCTATCTCGCGGACGGCCAGGCGTCACTAGACGGACGCGAGATGCAGCGGCACGTCCTCTATGTGATCAAGCCCGGCGCGCCGGTGTCGCTCCATTCGCGGACCGGCGGACGGGTGATGCTCTGCGGTGGCGATGCGCTGACGCCGCGGCACGTGTGGTGGAACTTCGTCTCTTCGCGCCGCGAGCGGATCGAGCAGGCCAAGCACGACTGGAAGGCAGGCGCGTTTCCCAAGGTGCCTGGAGACGACAAAGAGTTTATCCCGATCCCCGAAGTGCCCAAGACGGTGAGCTATCCGTGAGCGATCTCACGCGCATCGCGCTCCCCACCGGCATCGAGCTTGATGTCTCGATCGCGGGCGATCCGGCGAACCCGCCGATCCTCCTGCTTCACGGCTTTCCCGAATCGCATCGGACATGGCGGCACCAGATTCCCGATCTCGCCCGCGACTATTATGTGGTCGCGCCTGATCAGCGGGGCTTCGCGCGTTCGTCCAAGCCCGAAGGCGTCGAGAATTATACGCCCGACAAGCCCGTCGCCGACTTGCTTGCGCTCGCCGATCATCTCGGGATCGGGCAGTTTACGTTGGTCGGACACGATTGGGGCGGCGCGATCGCCTGGCTGGCGGCGCTCCAGAACCCGCAGCGGATCAGCCGGCTGATCATCGTCAATGCGCCGCACCCTCTGGTCTTCCAGAAGTCGCTGCTCGACGATCCCGCGCAGCGCAAGGCGAGCCAGTATATCCGCTTCTTCCGCGACACGAGCATCGACAAGGGGCTGACCGGCGCGGGGCTCGAGCGGTTCTTCGCTTCGACCTTTACCCAGCATCTGGTGAGCGCCATCGCGGGCGAGGAGAAGGCGGCATATCTCGACGAATGGGGCCAGCCCGGCGCGATGACTTCGATGCTCAACTGGTATCGGGCGTCCAGCATCGTCGTGCCCGAAGCGGACGGCAACGTCGAGCGTCCGGGCTGGATCGACGGCCCCTTTCCGCCCGTCACCCAGCCGACGCTGGTGATCTGGGGGATGAAGGACAAGGCGCTGCTCGCCTGCCAGCTCGACGGGCTCGACACGCTGGTGCCCCACCTGACGGTCGTCCCGGTCGAAGACGGCGGCCATTTCGTGCCCTGGGAGAAGCCCGAGGCCGTCACCGCCGCGATGCGGAGCTGGCTCGCGCGCTGAAACCCCGGGCGACGCTCGTCCGTTCTCACGAACGAAGGAGCCTGCCATGCCCGACACCGGCACCCCCGACCGCAATCTCTCGACCGAGCATCAGGACGAAGGCGACGCGACGCGGCCGCGCGACACGCTCGACAAGCCCAAGGAGCATTGGGCCAAGGATTTCGTGCCTGGCCGCGACGAGGGCAAGGCCGAGCCCGGCGGCGATTAGCCCTTAGCGCTTCCGCGCCCAGGCGGCATATTGCCGTCCGGCGAGATCGACGAGATCGCCCTGCACTTCGTTCATGTCGATCAAGTGCAATCCCCAACTGCGCAGCGGTCCCGCGGGAGTCATGATGTCCCCGGCAATCGTATCGGTGCGCGGATCGGCGGGGTCGGCGTTGACGGTCACGGCGAGATAACTGGTCCCGTCCTTGCGCACGCACTCGGTCGAGATCAGCCCGGGCGCCGAAACGAAGGGCGTGGTCACCGGCGCGCCGTCCGCGGTCCATTGCGGCGCCGGACCCCCGCTGCCGTTGAGCGTTCCGCCCGCGGGCAGATAGGCGCGCGCCACCGCCTTACCGCCGCCCAGAGCGGCCGGATTGGTGCAGCCGGTCTCGACTCCCGGTCGATCGCCACGCGCGAAGCGGCTGTCGGCTGGCGGCGGGAAGTCGGCGCGGAAGCTTGCATAAGTAACGATGCAGCCCGCCTGATCGGCCGAGCGGCAGAGCGGGATCGTCTTGTAGAGGCCGCCGACATCCTTGCCCTCCGGCACATAGACGCTGCTGCCGATCAACATCGCCGAGACAAGCTGCTTCTGTGCGGGCGACCCCTCGATCGCGCGGCCGAGCAATTGCGTGAGCACGAGCGAACCCTGACTGTGCCCGATCAGCACTACGCCGCGACCGTGATTGTCGTGCGCCATGTAATCGTCCCACGCCGCCTTCACGTCGCCATACGGCATCTCGCGGTCCATCGGCGGCGCGCCGCCGGCCATCCGGGCGCGGAGGTTCGCGAGGGTCAGCTGGCGGTACATCGGCGCGAAGACGCGGCACTGTCCAGTGAAGCGCTCGACCTGGATCATCGCCACCCGCCGCTCCTCGGGCCCGGGGACCATGTCGCTGTTGGGCGTCGGGTCGAGCGAGACCGTGGGGTAGACGTAGAAACAGTCGAACTTGGGGTCCTTCGCCGCGACGAACTTCTCGATCCGCCGCGTGCCGTCAGGCGCGATCACCGTGCTGTCGATATTCTGCGTGCAGGCGTCCTGCCGGCCGGGGCGGCACAGCCAATTGGCCTGGTTGCGATAGTCGGGCGTGTCCTGCGCGACCAGTGCGAGCGCGAGCGCGAATATCGTCGGCATGGTGCACCTCCCCACGGAAGTTCAGTAAAGATCAGGCCAAACGCAGCTTTTCCGGGTCTCGACGGCAGCCGCGAGAAGCGGCCCGCACTGCCGACCGGCCCAGCCAAGCAGGCGAAATCCTACATTGCAAGCTCAATCGAGCGGGTAGAGCGCGCCCGCGATCCAGCGCAGCTCGGCGCGCAATACGCCCCAGGCGCGCGCGGCGGCGCGGCTGTCCATCGCCTCGATGCCAATGCCCCTGGCGCCAAGCGCATCGGCCAGCGCGCGGGGCGGGCGGACCAAGGTCGCACCGGTGCCGAGCAGGAGGAATTCGGGCTGCGGATCGAGCGCGAACAGCGACGCGAAATCGGCTTCGGTCAGCTCCACGATCGGCGGCGGGGACCAGCCCTCCGCCCGCTCGGGGGTGATCAGCAGGCCTTCATAGACATTCTCGTCGACGCGGAAGCCGCGCCCGGAAAAGCCGGCGATGACCGGCCCTTCCGCGCTCTGGCGACGAAACTCCACGGCTCAGCGGCCCTCGCGCGGCCCCACGCGCTCGGCGTTCGAGGTCGGACTCGGTTTTTCCTCGCGATATCCGGGCTTTAGCCCGAGCGTGATGAGGAGCGACGAGGAGACGTAGATCGACGAATAGGTGCCGACGACGATGCCGAGCATCATCGCCGCGGTGAAGCCGCGCAGCACGTGGCCGCCGAACAGCAGCAGCGAGGCGAGTGCCAGCATGATCGTCAACGAGGTCATCACGGTGCGCGGGAGAGTCTCGTTGACCGACAGGTCGATCAGCTCGCCCATCCCCATCTTGCGATACTTGCGCATGTTCTCGCGGATACGGTCGTCGATCACCATCTTGTCGTTGATCGAATAGCCGATGATCGTCAGCACCGCGGCGACGATGTTCAGGTCGAA
>JAEWCK010000317.1 GCA_023390675.1 Pseudomonadota bacterium | reverse complement strand
GACGTGTTCCTTGCTTCGACCGGGGTGATCGGGGTGCCGCTGCCGATCGACAAGAGCGAGGCCGGCCTCGCCGCCGCCTTCACGGCCGAGCCGTGCGGCTGGGAAGACGCCGCCGCGACGATCATGACCACCGACACCTTCGCCAAGGGCGCGGTGACGCAGGCCGTGGTCGGCGGACGCACCGTCAACCTCGTCGGCATCATCAAGGGATCGGGGATGATCGCGCCCGACATGGCGACGATGCTCGGCTTCATCTTTACCGACGCCGCAGTTGCGCCCGAGTTTCTACAATCAGCGCTAAACGACGCGAATCGCAGCACTTTCTCCTGCATCACTGTCGACGGCGACACCTCGACGAGCGACACCATCCTCGCCTTCGCGACCGGCGACGCGAGTGTAAACCAGATGCTCTACTCCGACGACGATCCCGGCGCCCACGCCTTCCGCGCCGCCCTCGCCGATCTCTGCCACCAGCTGGCTCAGCTCGTGGTTCGCGACGGCGAAGGCGCGCAGAAGCTGATCGAGGTCCAGGTCGAAGGCGCCGAGAGCGACCGCAGCGCTCACCGCATCGCGATGTCGATCGCCAATTCCCCTCTGGTCAAGACCGCGATCGCCGGCGAGGACGCCAATTGGGGCCGGGTCGTCATGGCGGTCGGCAAGGCCGGCGAGCCCGCCGAGCGCGACCGCCTCGCGATCCGCTTCGGCACGACGCAGGTCGCGCGGAGCGGCCTCGCGGTGGAGGGCTATGACGAAGCCCCGGTCGCCAGGCATCTGAAAGGTCGCGAGATCGAAATCGGAGTCGATCTGGGGATCGGCGAGGGCCGCGCGACCGTTTGGACCTGCGACCTGACCCACGGCTATATCTCGATCAACGCCGACTACAGGAGCTGAGGATGGAAGGCGGCTGCCTATGCGGCAAGGTCCGCTACCGGCTCAAGTCCGAGCCCTTCGATGCGGGCTGGTGCCATTGCCGCACCTGCCAGCTTAACTCGGGCAGCCCGGCAATGGCCTTCGCTACCGTGCCGATCGGGGATTTCGAGTTCACGCAAGGCGGCGATCTCGTCGGCACGGTCGAGTCGAGCGACTTCGGGAATCGCCGCTTCTGCACCAGTTGCGGCACGCCCTTCCTGATGCAGGTCCAGCACCAGCCCGAGACCGTGGACTTCAGCATCGCGACGCTGGACGAGCCCGGCACCATCGTGCCGGGCTTCCACATCTTCTACGCAAGCCGCATCCCTTGGGCGGAAGCATGCGACGATGCGCCGCGGCACGACAAGTTCAGGCCCGATACGCGAGGGCTCTAAGGCCTCGCCGATGCCCGTTCAACTCAGGCCGCGGCGGACCCAGCGCCGAGCGCGTCCTGCAGCCACTGCCTGATCGCGCTCTTGGGCGCCGCGCCGACTTGCGTCGCGGCGGGCTGGCCGCCCTTGAACAGGATCATCGTGGGAATGCCGCGTACGCCGTACTTGCTAGGCGCATCGGGATTCTCATCGATATCGACCTTGACGATCTCGACCTGGTCGCCGAGCTCCTCGGCCAGCTCCTCGAGCGCGGGCGCGATCAGCTTGCACGGCCCGCACCACTCGGCCCAGAAATCGACGAGCACGGGCTTGTCGGCCCCCAGCACATCGGTAGCGAAGCTGGCGTCGGTGGCTGCCTTGGTGGCCATCAAAACATCTCCTGAAATCGGCTACGCACTACTTATGGTCGGCATCGTCAAGGCTCAAGCGCTCGGTGGCAAGCTTTGCTCCGCAGCCACGAAGCCCGGCTTGTGTGCGGCGAGCAACGCAGGCGGCACGATGTGAAGCACCGGGCCCGCCACGTAGAGCAGGCCCGCCTCGATCGCACGACCGGGGAAGATCACTGCCAGCGCCGCCGCATAAGCGGCCATCTGGGCAAGGTGATAGGCCGGAACATTCTCGACGCTCGCCGGCGCGCGGCGGCCGGTCTTGAAGTCGATGACGCGCACGCGCTTGGGTGTGACCACCAGCCGATCGACCGTTCCCGACACGACGTGCCCGCCCTCGACCACCGCGGCGATCGGCGCTTCGGCCAGCGAATCGGTGCCGAACAGATCGGCGAACCGCGGATCCTCGATCACGCCGAGCGCGGCGGTGACCAGATCGGCGCGAAGCGCGGCATCGGCGACGCCCCCCGCCCCCGCAAGCCAGCGCTCCGCAGCGTCGCGCCGCCGCTCGGGCGCCACTACGGGCAACCGTTCGAACAGCGCGTGGAGCAGCCTCCCCCGCTCGGCCGACGCGCGAAGCGCCGGATCAGGCGGTGGGTCGGCGACCAGGTCCTCGCCGATCGCCGAGGGCGCCAACGGCCGCGGCGGACGCGCTTCCTGCGGGGCGGGCTGGCGGATCCAGTCGGGAAGTGCGCTGTCCTCCGCCACAACTTCCGGATCGCGCGGCGCATGCGGGGCGAGCGGTTCCGGTTCGAAGCCATGGAACTCGCGCGCTTCGCCCTGCGCCACACCAAGCACATCGAACGCGCGGGCACAGGCCGCATACCAGCTCAACTCGGGCGGAGCGCCTTTGGCCTGGGGCCCGAGCGCTCCGGCGATCACCAGCCGCTCCTCGGCGCGCGTCGCGGCGACATAGAACAGCCGCCAATGCTCTTGCAGCTCGCGCGCATCGGCCAGCGCCAATGCGTCGTCGATCGGGCCGCCGCGCTCCTCGGCGCGCGGCCTGAAGATGGGAAGTTTCGGCAGCGTCGAATCGTGCTCCCAGCGCAGGAAATCGCGCGGAGACCGGGTGGGATCGACCGTCGCGTCGGCGAGGACGACGAGCGGCGCCTGGAGGCCCTTGGCGCCGTGCGCGGTCATCACGCGCACCGCGCCCGCGGGCTGCGCGGCATCGCGAACGATCTCGACATCGCCGCGATCGAACCAGTCGAGGAAGCGCTGGAGCGAAGGGGTCGCGACCTTCTCGAAATTGAGAGCCGCGTTGAGCAACTCCTCGATCGGATCGCGCGCTTCCTCGCCGAGGCGAAGCAGCAGCTTGCGGCGGCCGTCGAGCACGCCCGAGAGGATTTCCTCGAGGAAGCGATACGGCGTCGCCAGGTCGGCGCGGGCGAGCAGCGCGTAGAGCGGGGCGAGGCGCTCGTCGCTCTGCGTCGCGCGCAGATGCCGCCACAGCCCGCCCTTCTCGCGCACGGCGGCGTGCATCAGCTCGTCCTGGCTCCACCCGATCAGCGGCGAGACGAGCAGGCTGGCGAGCGACAGATCGTCCTCGGGCTGGAGCGCGAAGCGGATCGCGGCGAGCAGGTCCTGCACCGCCAGCGGCGCATTGAGCCGCAGGCGATCGACGCCGGCGACGGCGACCCCCTCGGCATAGAGCCGCGCGACGATCAGCGAAGCGAGCTCGCCGCGGCGCTTGACGAGGATCATCACGTCCTCGGGACGAAGCGGTGTGCCGTCGCGTTTCGGAAGCCCTTCGCCGATCCACGTCTTGACCTGCTTCGCGATCCGGCCGGCGAGCGCCCGCGTGGCGTCGCTCACCCACTCCTCTTCCTCGGCCTCGCTGCCGCCCTCGACGACGGGCGCCCAGAGCGTGACGCTTCCGGGGCCAGGCACTTCGCTGGCATGCGGCTCGACATCGCTCAGCGCGCCCATCCCCGGCGTCGGCAGTGCCGCGATCGCCGCATCCACGAATTCCAGTACCGGTCGCGTCGAGCGGAAGCTGCGCGTGAGCGACAGCTCCTCGACCTCGCGCACATCGGCTTCCTCATATTCGGCGCGGATTCGCGACTTGGCGAGGAAGCGCTCGAATGCGGCGCGGAAATAGATCGGGTCGGTACCCTGGAAGCCGAAGATCGCCTGCTTGTAGTCGCCGACAGTGAACAGCGTGCGGTAGGTACCAGAGGGCACGCCTTCACCGACGAAGAACTCATCGGCAATGGCGGCGACGATCCGCCATTGCTGCGGATTGGTGTCCTGCGCCTCGTCGATGAGGACGTGCTCGGTCGCCTGGTCGAGCTTGAAGCGCACCCACTCGCCCATGCCCGGCTGGCCGAGCAGGTCGACCGTCGCGCGGATCAGATCGTCGAAATCGACCGCACCGACGCGGCGCTTGGCGCGGGCATAGGTCTCGGCATAGGCGCGCCCCGCCTCGAGCCCCGCCGCAAGCAAGTCAGCATAGGCCGCGCGGGCCCGCATGCCGAGCAGCTCGGCGCAACGGCCGCCGATCGCCTCCGCGAGCGCCTCATAGCCGGGCTCGGCGTCGATCAGCCTGGGCGATATCTTGCGGGGCTCCCCGGCCCTGGTGTGGAAGACGAGGCGGAGCGCGTCGAGCTGGCCGACACGGTCGCCCGCAAGCCAAAGCTCGATCGCCGCGGCCTGCGCGATACCCGTAGCCGCACCCCACGCCCGATTGGCGGCGAGCACGCGGCGCAACCCCGCGACGTCGAACGCTTCGTCGGCGCAGCAGCGCGCGATGGCGTCGTCGATATCGCCCGAAGGCAGGTCCAGCACGCGGCGGAGCCACGGCTGGATACCGCTCGGCAGACCGCCCAGCGCCTCGGCCGCGCCGGCACATTCGCGCAGGAATGCCTCGGCCCTCCCCTCGCCCAGCCTGAGGCTGAGCGCGCCGACCGCGTCGATCAGCCCGGTGCGCCCCTCGCGCTCGGCATCGACCAGCATCTCGGCCAGCGCCTCGCGCGCGAGCACGAACTCCTCGCGCGCATCGAGCGGGCGGAAGCCGGGAACCAGCCCCGCCTCGACCGGAAATGCGGCAAGCAGCGACTGGCAGAAGCTGTGGATTGTCTGGATGCGAATCCCGCCGCCGGGCGCATCGAGCACCTTCGCGAAGAGCGTGCGCGCCCGCGCGATACGTTCCGGAGTTGCTGACTCGCCCAATGCCGCGAGGTCGCTGCGCAGATTGTGCTCGCTGGCCCGCACCCAGGCGGCGAGGCGTCTGGTGATCCGCTCGGACATCTCGGCGGCGCCAGCCTTGGTGAAGGTCAAGCAGAGGATCGCCCCCGGATCGGTGCCCGCGAGCAGCAGCCGCCAGACCCGCGCAGCGAGTACCTGCGTCTTGCCCGTCCCGGCCGAGGCCGAGAGCCAGATGTGGCGGCGCGGATCGCTCGCTCGTCCCTGCTCTCCCTTGAGCGGATGGAGGGGGCGGACCTCATTCACCGCCGTACCAATCATCGCGGCGCATCAGCTGGTCGTACTCGGCATAGGGCGCGTATTCCGGGACCAGCTTCGCCGTGAACGGCCGCACGCCGGTCAGCCAGTCCTGCACTGCCTCGTGAAAATTGCCGCCCGCAATGGCGACGAACTCGTCCGCCGGGATAGGCTCCTTCTTGCGTGGCGAGACCGGCGAATCGACATAGCCGAAGCTCCCGGCCTTGCGCGCCAGCGACCAATATTCGAAGCAGCGCGCGACGCCTGCGATCCCGTCGAACCCGCCCTCCTCGGCGATCAGCCCGAGCAGCCCCAATTGAAGGCTGTATCCGGCACGGATCGACTTCGGGCTGGGCGGTTGGCCGGTCTTGTAGTCGATGATGCCAAGGCTGCCGTCGGGGAGCCGGTCAATACGGTCGAACTTGCCGCGCAGCTTCACGCCCGCGAAATCGATCTCGCCCTCCTGCTCGACTGCAAGCACGCGGCGGCCTTGCGCAGCATTGAGGGTGATCTCGGCGGCGATCCAGTCGACCGCTTCCATCAGCCGCGGCTGCCACAATGCGCGCATCATCGGGTGAGTGCGCTCGTCGGCTAGCATCGCGAGCGCGCGGGCGCGCAGCAAATCGGGGGCGCAGGCATCGAGCCGCGCCCATTGCTCGAGCACGTCGTGTACCGCGGTCCCGCGCCACGCGGCGCTCGGATCGGCGTCGACCGGGTCGAGCGGCGACAGGCGCAGCATCCGGCGCGCGTAGAAGGCATAGGGATCGGCCTTGAGCCGATCGACCTCCGTCACCGAAATCGCCTTGGGTCGCATCGCGACCGGCGGGGCGGGCTCGGGCCGCTCGGCGGGCGCGTGCCTCCCCGGATCGTCGATCGCGCGAAGCCAGTGCGCGATCGCGTCGGCGCGCGTCAGCCCGCCCGACAGCGCTTCGAGCCGCAGCCAGAAGCGCGATGCGATCGTCGGCGCGGAGGCGTCGCGACGCGCGCGCGTGAGCAGCACCTGCGGCGCGCCCAGCGCTCCGGCAAGATCATGCGCCGACACGCCGATCCGCCGCTCAAGCCCCGGCAGTCCCAGCTCGGCGCGGATGCGCGGGGCGAGCCAGGGATCGGGCGCGGGCAGGCCGGGCCAGACGCCTTCGTTCAAGCCGCCGAGGACCATCAGATCGGCGGTCTGGAGCCGCGCCTCGATCAGGCCGAGGATCGCGAGCCGCGGATGCCCGCCTTGGGGCGGACGCACCGCCTGCTCGTCCATCAGCGTGCGAAGCAGCGTCGAGAGCCCTTCAGGCTCGGCGCGCGCAGGGCCGTTCGCGGCTTCGCGTTCGAGTCCGTCGAGCAGGTCGGCCGCGGCCCTGCCCTCGGCGCGCGCCCACAGCCCGTCGCCGCAAAGCGCCTGCGCCGTCTCGCGCAGCGCCGCGAACAATTCGCCCGCCGGACGCGCTTCGGCAAAGGCGGCTTCCAGCGGAACGAACAGCTCCCGAGCCCCGCGCCACCAGCGCTCAGCCCCACGGCGGAGCGCGGCGTCCCTGCCCTCCTGCTCGGCGAGGTGCCGATCGATTCCCGCCAGCCCCGGCGCGGGACGCGGCCCTCGCAGCGCGCGGTCGAGCGCGCGCGCGCCTTCGAGCCATTCGAGCCGCGCCTCGGGCATCACCAGCGGATGCTTGAGCAAGGCGAGCAGCGGCATAGGCGCGAAGCCCTGCGCCGCAGCTTCGGCCAGCGCGAGGAGCAGCGTTCCCGGCGGCAGCGTCGAGAGCGGCTGGCCTGCCGAATCGTCGATATGAACTCCCCAGCGCGCCAGATGCGCGGCGACGCGGCGGGCGAGCGTGCGATCGGGCGTCACCAGCGCCGCGGTGCGTCCCGGCGCCTCGAGCGTCTCGCGCAGCGCCAGCGCGATCGCCTGCGCCTCCTCGGCCGGCGTGGCGACTTCGATCGCGCGGACGCCGTCGAGGCGCCGCTCGGCGAGCGGCAGCGCCGTCCAGCCATGGGTGAACTCACTCGCCTGCATCGCCGACGCGATCGCCTTGCTCCGCGCGGGCGGCGCATCGTGCTCGCTCTCGCCGTGCCACTGGCGGACTTCGCCGCGCCCGGCGCCCATGCGGTCGAGCAGCAGCTTCAAATGAAATTGCGGGTGCGTCTCGCTCGCGCGGCGGCGCGGTTCCCCGGCATGGGGGCCGAGCGAATCCCATTCGTCGTCGCGCATCGCAGTGGCCAGGCCGGGGAGGACGACCATCCCGTCGGGCAGCTCGGCGACGGTGCGGAGCAGCCGCGCGATCGCGGGCGCGCTCGCAGTCACTCCGGCGGCGCAGACGAAGCCTTGGGGCGGCGTGGCCTTCCAGCGCTTCGCTACCTTGCCCAGCAGCCGATTGCGGCGCTCGGCGAGGTCGATTCGGCCGATTCGCGCTAATTCGCCCGGCCAGCGCGCGAGCACTTTCTCGAACAGGTCGAGCGAGCGCGCCCAATGCGCCGAAAGCTCGGGGCCGAGATCGAGATCGCCCAGGCGGCGCGGCTCGATCTCCTCGATCAGCAGTTGGTCGAGCGTCGCGGCGAAATCCCCGGCGAGACGCACCGCCTCGGCCGCGTCGACGGACGCGCCGGCTTCCTGGATCAGTCGCGCGAGGGCCATCCGGCGGGCAAGCGGATCGACCGCGGGCGGTACGGGATCGGCATCGTCGGCGGCGTCGAACACGGCCTCGTCGAGCTCGGGATCCCCTACCGCGACGAGCCGCGGAAGCAGCAGCCCGCCCCCGCTGGCGCGAACGAATGCGTCCTGGATCGATCTCTTGGCGCGATTGCCCGGCAGCAACACAAGCCCGCGCGCGAGCCGCATCGGATCGTCGCCGAACCGCTGGATCAGCCCGATCGCCAGCGCATCGGCAAAGGCGCGGTGCGGCGGGATGGTGTAGAGATGGAGGCGCTCGGGCATCTACTCGAAGGCCTTCATGATCACGCGATCGTATGCGCCGACTGCCGCCGCGAATTCGCGGCGATAGCGTCGATAAACCGAATAGCGCAGTTCTCCCAACGCCCAGAATCCCAGCGTCACCGCCAAAAACAGCAAGGTACGATTCCAGCCCAACTGGAAATGCATCGGCCATGCGGCAACTGGGCCGATGACACCGAAGGTACGGGCCATCCAAACCTGCATGCCTTCCAACGTCCAGCTGAGGGGCGCCTCGCGGCGGCCGCTTTGCCGATTAATGCCGTGTCGTTCGGGAAGCCAAGCCACGTCTGCTGCTTGTCACATCCCGCGCCTCACCGGCAAGCACCGTCACATCTCCGCCAGTATGGCCTCGGTCTCCTTGACTGCGGCCGGCGTGCCGACGTCGAACCAGAGCCCCTGGTGGACCGCGCCCCACAGCCGTCCATGTTCCATCGCGCGGTTCCAGAAGAGATTGGTCGAGAACGGGCCTTCGGGCCAGTCGCGGATCACGCGCGGGTGGAGGACCTGCGCGCCGGCATAGACGAAGGGCGCGACGCGGCCGGGCTTGCGGCGCTCGGTGATCCTGCCGAGCGCGTCGATGCGGAAATCGCCCTGCCCGCGATGGCAATGGGCGCGTGCGAGCGGCACCACGAGAAGCAGCGCGTCCATCTTGTCGCCGTCCCAGGTCGCGGCAAGCTGGCGGAGCGCGTCGATCGGGCCGTCGACCCACATCGTGTCGCTGTTGACGGTGAAGAAGGGCTTGTCGCCGAGCATCTCGCGCGCCTGGACGATCCCGCCGCCGGTCTCCATCAGCTGCCTGCGTTCGTCGGAGATCAGCACCTCGATATCGCGCGCGCGGGCCTTGAGATGGGCCTCGACCTGATCGGCGAGATAATGGACGTTGACCACCGCGCGCTTCACGGCCGCGGCGCGAAGATGATCGAACGTGTGGTCGAGCATCGTCTTGCCCGCGACTTCGATCAGCGGCTTGGGGCGCGTCGCGGTGAGCGGGCGCATCCGTTTGCCGAGACCGGCCGCCATCACCATCGCGGTTTCGGGCACCGCCGCGTCCGGGTTCGGACGCAGCGCATAGGTCGCCGCCGGCTTCATGCGCCGGCGCCGGAGCCCGCAATCGTCAGCGGGTCGCCACGCAGCTCGGCGGGCACGTTCGCGTCGAACCAGTCGGCGACGGGGCGTAGCGCCGGGTGCGCGAGATCGCGTTCGAGATAGGTCCAGACGCGCGGGCACAGCCCGGGATAGCGCGGCTTGCCATCGCGCTTCCACAGCCGGGTGAAGATGCCGATGATCTTGGCGTTCCGCTGCGCGCCGAGCAGGTGATAGGCCACGTCGAAAGCATCGCCTGCGCCGGTGATCCGCTTGTAGCGGTCGAGCATCGCGGTCTCGAGGGCGGGGGCGACGTCGCGGCGCGCATCCTGCAGCAGCGAGACGAGGTCATAGGCGGGATGCCCCGCCAGCGCGTCCTGGAAATCGAGCAGGCCGAGCGTCTCGGCGCTCTCTTCGCCGACCAGCATGATGTTCTCGGCGTGATAGTCGCGCAGCACCGTGACGAGCCGCTTCTCGCCGAGCACCGGCGCGAGCGCCCTGTCCCACGCATCGACATAGCCCTGCACATCGACCGTGAGCCCCACCGCCGGGCAATACCATTCGGGGAGCAGCCCGGCTTCGCGCTGATATTCGGCGAGGTCGTACGCGCGGATATCGGCCGCATCGTGCTCGCCGAGGCGGATCAGCAAGTCGACCGCCTCTTCGTACAGCCGAAGCTCGCTCTCGGGCGCGGCGTCGACGGTCTCGCGCATTCGCGCGTCGCCGAAGTCCTGGATCAGCACGAGGCCGTGCTCGAGATCCTCGTGCAGGATTTCGGGCGCAGCGAAGCCGCGGCCGGTCAGCCAGCGCGCGATCGAGATGAACGGGCGCGGGTCCTCGTGCGGCGGCGGCGCGTCCATCAGGATCGCCGTGCGGTCGTGCTCGACCACGCGGAAATAGCGCCGGAACGAGGCATCGCCGGCGAGCGGACGGATCGCGGCTTCGCCCCAGCCGGCCGCGATTAGGAAGTCGGGCGCCGCAGCGGGCGGGTTCATGTCGCCATTTACAGGATTGGGGGCCATCGGTCCCTCCATGCCGAGGGCACCTTGGCTGTCAAGGCGCGCGCGCCGCCCGGCGCCACTTCGAGGGTGAGCCACAGCGCATCGGCCCAATAATTCTCGCCCAGCCGCTCGGGCCATTCGACGACCAGCAGCGAGTCGGCGCGCGCCTCGTCCAGCCCCAGCTCCTCCGCGTCGACCGGATTCTCGATCCGGTAGAGATCGACATGGAGCACGGGGATGCGAACTTCGGGCGGATCATAAGGCTGGACAATCGCGAAGCTGGGCGACGGCGCCTCGCCCTCGAGACCGAGCGCAGCGAGCAGCCCGCGCGCGATGCTGGTCTTGCCGGCGCCGAGCGGGCCCGAAAGCGCGATGATATCCCCGGCTCGGACGACGGCGGCAAGCCCGCACCCGAGCCTCTCGGAGTCTTCGAGCGTGCGGAGCAGCATCACGCGCGCGGCAGCTCGACGGTGATCAGCGTCCCCTCCCCCGGCTCGGAAATCAGCTCGATCCGGCCGCCATGCGCCTCGACGAACTGCTTGGCGAGCGGCAGGCCCAACCCCAGCGCGCGCTCGCCGCTGCGCGTCGCGCCGAACTGGGCAAAGCGGTCGAATGCCTTGGCGACGACCTCCGGGTCCAGGCCCGGCCCGTCGTCCGAGACGATGATCCGCGCGACCCGGGCATTGCCGTCGAGATGGAGCAGCACGCGTCCCCGCTCGGGCGTGCCCGCCACTGCATGGCGCAGCAGATGCTCGATCACCTGCCGGATACGGCGCGCGTCGCCGCGGATCGTGCCCGAGCTGCCCTGGTCCTCGACCACCAGATCGATCGCCTTGGCTTTGGCGAGCGGCGCGATCGCCTCGGCGGCATTCTGCGCGGCGATCTCGACATCGACCTGCGCCTTCTCCAGCGGCGCGCCTTCGGTCTGGGTCAGGTCGAGCACATCGTCGATCAGCGCGCCGAGCCGCTCGACCGAGACGAGGATTGCCTCGGCATATTCCTCGCCGCTCTGGCTCAGCTTGCCGGCAAAGCCGTTGCCCAGCATCTCGGCGAAGCCCTTGATCGACGTCAGCGGGGTGCGCAGCTCGTAGCTCATGTTCGCGACGAACGCGGTCTTCACGCGGTCGGCGGTTTCCAGCGCCTCGTTGCGGTCCCTGAGCGCACGCTCGGCGCGGTGGTGATCGGTGGTGTCGAGCATCGTCACCAACGCGTTGCCGTCGGGGAGCGGCACCGCGGTGATGTCGAAATGGCGCCCGTCGGCAAATGCGATGCTGCTTCCCCGCTGCTGCCGATCCTGCGCGGCAAGGCGAATCAAATCGCCAATCACCTCCGCACGCGCGGGGTTAGTCAATTTTGGCGCAGCCGCGCGGACCAATGCGAGCACTTGCGGATGCCCGTCGAGGAACGCATCCTCGAAGCCCCAGACCTGACGGAATTTGCGGTTCCACAGCTGGAGCCGCCCCTTGCCGAACACCGCCACCGCTTCGGCGAGGCTCTCGAGCGTCGCAGTGCGGACCTGCTGCATCTCGCCATGCTCGCGCTGCAGCTCGAGTTGCTGCGTACGGTCCTCGAACAACAGCAACAGCCCACCCTCAGGCAGCGGTTGCGCGACCACCCGAAGGTGAGTTTGCCCTACGCTCCAGCTCTCCTCGACCGGATCGGGCGACGTGAACCATTCGCGCCGCTCGCTTTTCCACGCCGGATAGTCGCGCACTTCGGGAAGCCGATTGGCCTCGCGCATGCGATCGAGCACGCGGTCGAACTCGGGCCGGTCGGCAAGCCATTCGTTGCGCATCGCGAACATGCGGCGGAAGGGCTGGTTGCAGAAGACGAGGCTGCGATCCGCGGCGAACTGCGCGACGCCGGCCGAGACGCGGTCGAGCATCGCGCGCTGCGCCTCGGCGAAACGCTTCAATCCGCCACGCGCCTGCTCCAGGTCCTCGATATCGACTGCGAAGCCTGCAACGCCGCCGGTCGGGAGCGGAACGTCGTGGAGGCGCAGCATCCGGCGCTGGCCGCCGATCGTCGCGGGCATCGCGGCGGTCTGCGGCTCCCCGGTATCGCGCGCGATCGCGGCGTTGGCGAGCGGGCCGCCCAGCCCCGCACCCTCGACCAGCTCGAGCCCACGCGCCACCACGTCCTCGCTGTCCTTGCCCTCCACGGCGCTGACATAAGCCGAATTGACCATCAGCAGCCTGAGGTCGGGTCCGCGATACCACATCGGCATCGGCGCGGCCTCGATCAGCGCGGTCAGCGCATCGAACGCCGCGCGTAGCCGGGTTGCCTCGCGCTGGAGACGGTTGATCTCGTCCTGGCTCTCGGTGGCGTCGAGAAACCACAGCACCACACCGCCCGGCGCGCGGACCGCGTCGGGCGCGCGCTCGCCGATCACGAGTAGTGGGGGGGGGGGGGGCGGCGCGGGGCCCCCCCCCGCCGACGCGGG
>JAEWCK010000215.1 GCA_023390675.1 Pseudomonadota bacterium | reverse complement strand
GCCTGGAGCGCCATGCCGCTCGCCGCGGCCGCCGCCCCAAGCTTCAATACGTCCCGCCGCTCGATCATCGTCTTCCCCCTCAGCGCAGCTCGATCAGTTCATATTCGCTCAGCTGCGGCAGCGTGATCCGGCCATAGCCGCCCGCCTGCCGCGCTACGGGCAGCGCTTTCCCGGCCCGCACCGCGGTCGCCGCTGCGAAGGGCAGCTTCACGTCGATCCGGACGTCGCGCATCGGCAGCGGGTCGAAATAGGCGGTGTCGGCATGCCCCGACATGTTGACGAGATGGAGCAGCCGCCGCTCGCTTTGGCGCATCAGCGTCATATGGACGAGCGGGTGCGCGTCGGTGCGCAGCTGGCGCCCGTCCGGGAGCAGCGTGTCGATCAGGTCCGACATCAGCCCGAAATGCGATTCCGAGCTGTGCAGGTGATAGAGCTCGCCCAGATCCCAGGGCAGCCACGCAATGCGGCCGGCGCCCAGATCGCGCATCACCAGCCCGGGCCAGTCGGTGTCCTTCATGTCGACCGCGACGAATTCGGGCGGGCCGTACATCGACGGCGGCACCAAAGTGATCGGCCCCTTGCCGGCGAGCTGGAGATAGTCGCCATAGACGATCATGATCCCGGTCTCGGCCAAGGAGGGCAATGCGGCGCGGTCGCGGACGCGGAAATAGGCGCCGTCGAGATTTTCCCAGCGCCTGACCACCGGCGCGACGGTGAACTCAGGCTCGATCGCGCTCGCGATGATCAGCCGGCCGCCCTGCCTGACATAGCCCTCCAGCGCCGCGGGAGTCGCGCCGGGGGCGATTACCAGGTCGAAGTCGCGCTTGCCCAGCCAGTCGAGATTGTTCGCTGCGGCGAAAGGAATGTGCAGCTCGCTGAGCAGCCGGAACAGGCCGCGATAGGATTCGGGCGCAGCGGCGATTCCCTTGCCCTCGCCGCCCGGTGCGAGCAGCAGCACGCGCGCCTCGCTCTGCTGCCCGACATAATAGCCCTCATGCTCGCCCAGCCAGCGGAACACGTCGCGCGCGGCATTCGAGGCGTGCTTGTCGGGATAATCGGCGAGCGTCGCGTTGGTGAGGAACGCCGCCCCGCCGCCGTTCGCCACGCCCTGCCAAAGCCGCGACCGGGACTCGGGTTTGGCGATCGCCGCGAAGCGCCACGAAGTCGCAATATAGGGAATGCTCTCGTTGAGCGGCAGCTTGTCGGGAAAGCTCGTCAGCCACTGGCTGGTATTGTCGGCGGCCGAATAGGGCCACATCGGCAGCAGCGTCTTGAGCGCGGTCTTGGATTCGGAAAAGACGATATCGCTGACGGCGTCCGACGCGCCCGCCAACGCCGCGTCGGGCCGCCGCGCCTTGATCAGCCCGGCGATACGCTTCGACGCGCGCAGTCCCGATTGCTTGAGGAACAGCTTGTACTGATCGGTGCGCGTCGCCGGGATCTCGCCGCCGGCGAAATCGCGCCACGCCGCCGCGCAATTGGCGCAGTGGCACAGGCCGATCTCCTGATGGCTGTAGTTCAGCAACGGATTGCTGAACATGTTGAAGAAGAAGCCGTCGACCGGATAGCGCGCGAGCGCCTCGTCCAGGATCTCGAGCGCCTTCTCGCCGTACCAGCCGCCGTTGATGCAGGTCGAATAGAGGCCGTTATAGACATCGGGCCTGCCGTCGGCCGAGCGGAAGAACCAGTCGGGATGCGCGTCGTAGGCGGGCTTGCGCGCCTTGCTGAAATCCCAGCGGCCGACCACGCGGATGCCGCGCGCATGCGCCTCGCTTATCACTTCGCCGAACGTATCCTGCCCGGCGGGGAGGTACGGGCTGACATAGGCCAGCGGCACCTTGCTCGGATAATGCGCTGAAATCCCGCCGCCCGACATCAGCAGCACGTTGGCGCCGAAATCGGCGACGTCGGCGACGAACTTCCTGGGGTTCAGCGCCGCATCGGTCTCACGCAGATTGGTCTGGAGCCAGCGTATCGGCTGGCGCATCCACCAGCCCTGCGCCTCATCCGCAGAGCCTTCCGCCGAGGCGACGCGCGGCATCAGTGTCGTGACGCCGGCCGCGAGCGCGCCCTGGAGGAAGGTCTTGCGATCGATCACCGCGCGACCCGGATCAGATAGGTCGTGGTCGCCGGGGTGCCGACCGCGATCTCCCAGCCCGGCTCGATCATCTTGCCCTTGATCGGGTTGCCGATCGGCCGTGCCGAGCCGTCGAGCGGCTGCGCCGAGACGTCGACCGCGCCTTCCAGATCCTTGAGCTGGATCCAGCCGGTGATCGGCTCGATCAGCGTCGGCGCGCCGCCCCAGTCGGACAGCATCGTGCGGCGATCGTTCCACTTCTGGCCGGTATTTTCCACCCGTCCGGTAGTGGTCATTAGCATGAGGTTCGAGAGATTCAGCGGCTTGCCGTCGAGCGAGGACAAAGTGATCGCGGCGAAGTCGTTCTTGATCTCCGCGGCGAGATTTCGCGTCTGAACCTTGGGATTTTCGCGGACGAAGCCGACCAGCGCCTGCGTGCGAGCCGCATCGATGCTGACGATGCCGTCCTTGCCGTCCGAGGTCTTCCAGCTCAGCTCGCCAGTGTCCGAGACGATCGGATTGGCGGGCGGCAGCGGCGCGGGAAGGCTAGGCTTGCAATCGAGGCACGAGACGCGCGAGCCATGGGTGAGCGGGATCATCTTGTCGAAGCCCGGGGTGTAATAGGGCATCTCGGCCCGCGGCAGGCGCGACGCTTCGCTGATCTGGTCGGTCGAATAGGAGCGCGTGAGTACCTGCTTCGCCGGCGCGACGTCGCCGCGCAGGAAAATCATCGCCCCCACCGGCATCTGCGCGATCTTGGCGGGATCGAGCACGATGTCGAACTCGCCGGTGACATGCGGCGTCCACTTGCCGTGGAGCTTCGATTCCCACGTGTAGAAGAAGATGCCGTCCCAATCCTGGAAAGCGGCATAGGAGGCCAGGATCGGGATCATCTCCGAGCTGTATTCGCTGGGCGCGGGGTGATTGACTTCGCTGACCGTGAAGGGCTTGCCGACCATCGAGCTGCGCGCGAGCTTCTGGATGATCGAGAGCTCGGGGCTGTTGACCATCGGCTCGTTGCGCTTCCCGTAGATCGCCGGATGCTGCCAATAGACGTGCGCATCCATGATGTCGGACTTCATCGCGGTGCGCATCAGCGGCTGGTTGGCGATGAAATAGGTGTGATCCGCCATCGGCGTGATGAGCGATTTGACGCCGACCTCTTCCTTGAGGAAGCGCTTCATCTCCGCGTGGAAGTCGATCTCGGTCTGGGTGAGGAACATCAGTTCGGCGTCGAGCCGCAGGCGCGGCGCGGCGGGATGATCCCCGCGGCGCATGAACGGCACGGGCTGCCCCGCCGGAACGCCCGCCATGCGGTGCAATTCGGCGATCTGTGCAGGCGTGCGGTTCTTCGCCAGCCATTCGTTGTACAGCTTGATCAGCAGCGCCTCATAATGCGGCGTCATGTCGAGCTGGTAGTTGGCGCCGCCCTTCACACGCTCGCCGCGCAGCCAGTTGCGCATCCAGAATTCGAGCAGCGAATTCTCGTTGACCACTTCGACGATCGCCACCGCCGGATCGTCGGCGTAGCGCAGCCCGGTATATTGGTTGACGTGGCCGAGCAGTTGCTTCGCATATTCCTTCTGGAGCGTGACCAACTCGGGGCCGAAATAGGTATAGGCCTTGGCGCTGCCGATCAGGTCCCAATCGGGCACGCCGTCGCCGGCGCGATAGGTGCGGCCGACGTTCAGGTTGAAGTCGACATAGATGCCGTTCTTCTTGAGCTCGGCGAACCAGTAATCGAGCCGCTCGAGCGCCGCGGGATCGAGCACGCGCGAGGTCGGCCCGTCGGCGATGAGGCCCGACGGCGTGTTCTTGCGCGGGACCGGCGTACCGCCGCGATCGTCCTGCTTGCTTCCCTGGCTCACCGGCATGTCGAGGAAATGCATGCGCACGCAATTGACGCCGAGCCGCGCCAGCTCGGCGGCATTCTCGGCGGCTTCGGCGTGCGGCGGGATCTCGGCCGATCCGACGCTGAATCCGGTCAAATTGACGCCCCAACAGCGGAAGCGCTTGCCGTCGGGGCGGTAGAGATGGCCGGCGCGCGCCTCGATGAAACCGTGGCTCCCCGCCGGACCGTCATGGAGGAACCGAACATCGGCGTCCGAATCGACGCGCAACTCGTGATTGACCGGATAAGGCTGGAGCGCGGGCGGTGCCGTTTCCTGGGCCGCGGCATTCGCCGCCCAGAGCAGGCCCGCCGCGACGAGCATTCGCGCGCCGCGCCCACGCATCCCGGCCATGTTTCTCTCCTTACGTCAATCGGTCTCAGCGCATCCGGATACGAAGCGCATAGGGATAGGCGCCGTCGCCCACCGCGGGCAGATTGACGCGCAGCCCCTTAGGGGTTTGCTCCCATTCGATTTTGCCGCCGTCGAGCAGCGCGATGCTCTTGATCGGCGCGGACAGATACGGCGTGCCGGCATAGAGCGTCTTGATCAGCACCTCGCCGTTCTGCGGACGCGAAAGGCCGAGCGCGTAGACGTTGTCGCCCTTGGTGGTGAAACGGATGTCGGCAGGCGTGAAGCCCTTCTTCGCCGATTCCTCGACCTGCCCGCCGACGCGGACCTGACCGGACTTGGTCGGTCCCTCGCCGAAATATTTGAACGGGCGCGTGCCGTAGATCGCTTCGCCATTGATCTTGAGCCAGCCGCCCATGCCGCGCAGCACCGAAGTGATCTCGTCCGAGATCGTTCCATCCGAGCGCGGGCCGACATTGAGCAGCAGATTGCCGTTCTTGCTGACGATATCGATCAGGTCGGAGATCAGCGATTGGGGCGTGCGATACTCGTCGTTCTGCGCGTAGCCCCAGCTATGGACGCTCACCGAGGTGTCCGACTGCCACGGCGTGAGCTTGAGCGCGTCGGTCTTGCCGCGCTCCATGTCGAACATCGCGCTGCCTTCGGCGAACTGGCCGCCCTTGTACGCAATGATCCCCTGATAACCCCAGCTCGCCGAGCGATTGTAATAATAGGCAGCGGTGTCGCGCATCAGGGGTTCGAACAAGGGCGCGGCGGTCCACCAGTCGAAATAGATCAGCTCGGGCTTGTACTTGTCGACCAGCTCCGACGTGCGCGCCATCCAGTCGTTGAGGAATGCCTTGTTGGGCGGCATCCAGGTCTGGAGCTGGCCGCCGTCGGGCCACGTCTCGGGCTTGTCGGCAGGCAGGCCCATTGGCGCGGCGGGGCCGTAGAGCCCGTCATTTTTCGGATCGTTGACGTCCGAATCGAAGGTGCGGCCCATATAGTACCACCACCAATGCTCGGCGCGGTGCGAGGAAAGGCCGAAATGCATCCCCGCGGCGCGCGCGGCCCTGGCGATCTCGCCAGTGGTGTCGCGCTTCGGCCCCATCTCCGAGGCGTCCCATTCGGTGAAGTCCGACGCGTACATCGCGAAGCCGTCGCAATGCTCGGCGACGGGAACGACATATTTGGCGCCGGCATCCTGGAACAGCTTCACCCAGCCGGCGGGATCGAACTTCTCCGCCTTGAACTGCGGAATGAAGTCCTTGTAGCCGAATTTGGACTGGGGGCCGTAGGTCTTGAGGTGGTGCTCATAGGCGGCGTTGCCCGGCACGTACATGTTACGCGAATACCATTCGTTGGCGAAGGCCGGGACCGAATAGACCCCCCAATGGATGAAGATGCCGAACTTGGCGTCGCGAAACCAGTCGGGGGTGCGGTAATGGGCGCGCAGCGAATCCCAGTCGGACTTGTACGGCCCCTTGGCGATCCCCGCCTTCACTTGGCGCAGCTTGGCATCGACCTTGGCCTGATAGCCCGGCACCTCCGCCGTTGCCGGAGCCAGCGCGAGCGCCAGCGCGGCGCAGGCCGCCGAAGCGCGAACCACAAGCTTGATCGACGTCATATCCGCTCCCCGTATCCCTTGTAGTGCTCGAGCCCCGCTGCGACCCGGGGGTTTGCCGGCTCCCGCTTCGAAGGCCGGCGCTCGTCTCATTTCTTCTTCCAGGCAGTGATGCGGACCTCGGCGCCTTCGTGGAGCTCGGTCCGGGTGCCGTAGGTGATGAACCCGCGGCCTTCGACACGCAGCCGCTGGTCGAGATCGTCCATGCCTTCATTGCCGTGCGAGCTGGTGATCGAGATGATGACCGACTGCATCTCGTACTTCTGGCCGCCGTGATAGAGCGTGTCGAAGGTGAAGTTCAGGATCGCGTGGTCGGCGCGGGTCACGTGGCCCTCCACGCGGTCGCCGCGCTCATAGGTGGGATCGATCAGCACGCCGCTGATGACGTCGCCCACCTTGCTCGTCGTCGAACTGACGTCGCTCGTCATCTTGACCAGCATGGTGCTGTTGGACTCGGCGAGGACCGGCCCTGTCGGCTGGTTCCGGCGAGACTGGGCCTGGGCGCTCGTGGCGAATAGCAGGGCGCCCAAAACGATGAGTGTGGTCTTCATGGTCTGAATCCTATCTCGTGGTTTCGCCTTGGGCTCAGCGGGCGCCCGCCCTGCGGACCAGGATGGCCCAGTCGTTCGAGCCATCTTTCGGCGCAGCGCCCAGTCCGCGGACGCCGCCGCCCTGCACGCTGCGCACCGAGCCGTTCTGCAGCGCGCCACCGGTCCGCGGATTGTACCATTTCACGTCGAACCTGCCGGTCGCGCCGCTGAGGTCGAGCGTCGTGGTGCCGCCATTGGGCAGATAGACCGCATAGGTGTCGCCCGGCTTGGCCAGCACATAGTCGTCGGCCGCCGGAGTCAGCTCGTCCTCATGCTTCATCTCGGTGAAGGGCAGGTACTTGCTCACGAAATCGTGCGCGTAGTGGATCAGCTCGAACAGGTGATCGCGGCTGCGATAATCCTCCATGTTCAAATCGCCGATCGGATCGGTGAAGAAGAACATCGTGCCGGTGCCGCCGGCCATGTAGTGACCCCAGATCGCCAGCTTGCGCACCTTGTCATGCGCATAATCGTCGCTGTCGGGACGGACGCCGGGGTTCATCTCGATCAGCTGGACCAACCACGGGTGACCGGCCGCGGCCGACTTGTCGAGCCACTTGATCGTTTCCGAGTGGGTGTTCTCCGGATCGTGCTGGAGCGCGGTCGAGTCGAAATTCTTATAGCCGAGAAGCCGGCCATAAGTGTGCTCGTCGGCGATCAGCTCGGCCTTCCACTGCACGTACTGGATCGGGTGCTTATAGGGGTCGACCGTCTTGATATAGTCGGCGATGTCGTGGATGTCCTGGGTCGAGAAGTAGCGGAACCGGTCCATCTCCTCGTCGAGATCCCAGATGATCCCGTTATGGTGCGCAAAGCGCGCGATCAGCTCGCGATAATAGATGCGGCGCTCGGGAGTCATCTTGCCGAGCGTCTGCTCGCCTTCCTCCTCCTGCGTGATCAGCATCACCTGCATGCCGAGCTTGTCCATGTGCGAGAAGACAATCTCCCACTGGGCCAGCTTCGACACGTCGTAGCGCGTGTGCTCGTCGTATCCGATCCACGGATTGATATCCATGGCGTCGCCGTAATTGTTCATCGTCAGCGTGTAGAAGGAGTTCATCCCCTTCGACGCCAGATAGTTGAGCGTCCCGATGATGCCCTTGCCCTTGCCGTCCTGCCAGGTCGGGTCGCCGGGCCGCCAGTCCTTGACGTGGGGCTCGTAGTGATGGAGCTGGTCTTCGTTCGCGAAGCCCTTCTGGCCGCGATAGTCCCTGGTGTTGTCGAACTGGTAATAGGCCAGGAAATTCTCCGGGCTCTGCGTGCCGGCCATCACGAAATACTTGCCGGTGCCCGCATAGCGCAGGAAGTGCTTGCCGACATATTGCAGCATGCCGTTGGCGGTGTTGTCAGGCGCGATCTTGAGCGTGCCCTTCTCACCGTCGATCGAGACCGGCTTGCCGGCATCGGGATCGAGGCTCGCGGCGACGTCCCTGCCGGTGCGGAACGACACCCGCCAAGTCCAGGTGCCGGCCTCTTCGGGGACGAAGTTGACGCGCCACTTGTTGCCTTCGGTGGCGCTGGTCTCGGCGGCGTTGCCGTCCGCGGCGAAATAGCCCGGGACGACCACCGTCGTGCTGCCGTTGGTGAAGGTGACGTTCAGCCGATAGTCGCGGAAGGGATTGGGATCGGCCGTCTCGCTCGTCTGCGGGCCGGTGAAGGTCAGCTGGATGTCGTGCGAACGCTTGAGCTCGCCCTCGACCACAGGCGCCGCCGTCGCGGCGCCGAGGCTGAGGCCAGCCAGGCCGACCGTGCCTGCGACTCTCAGACAGACGAGCAGCGATCTCCACTGCCACCGGGCGTTTGCCATTATCCTCTCCCTGTTCACCCGACGCCCGTTGCGGCGACGGCGTTGACGCTCATGCGGATCAATCTGGTATGATGAGATCATAACGATACCGATCCTGTCAACCTGCAAGGGCGGCTTTCGTCTAGGTGATGCGATCGATGCTCGCGGCGAGCTCTTCGGGCTCGAAGACCTTCTTCCAGTCGTCGCGCACGATCGCGGGCTTGCCGTAGAGGATCGCCTTGTTGCACGCGTCGGAGAACTGGCCGGGGATGTGCTTGAAGATCACCGCGCCGAGGATGTTCATATGCCCGAGCAGGAAGTCGCGCGCCGCCTCCGCAGGCACGCCGCGCGCCACCACTTCGTCCATCGCCTCGCGCATCGTGTCGAGCAGCGAAGCGCATACCGTCTCGGACAGGCCCGGCTCGAGCAGCGCCATCTGATCTACGTCGACGCGGTGCGAGCGCAGGATCGGCGCCCAGATCGCCTTCGCCACCGCTTCGCCCAGCGCGAAATGCTCCTCGGGGCCCTGCATCAGCGCATTGACGATGCTCTGGCGCGCATGAAGCCCGCCGAATCGATCGTCGCGCGCCTGCGGATCGATCTCGTCGTTGAAGATCGGCGGATGGCAGGGGTGCGTGACGAAATAGGTCAGGTCGTCGCGCTCGGGCAGGTGTCCGGCAAAGGGCGCCGCGGCGTCGAGCGCCATGATCATCGTGCCGGGCTTGAGCGACGGCTCGATCTCGTGCGCGACCGCACCGACATGTGTGTCGGGCACTGCGAGGATCACGACGTCGACGCCGTCGAGCGCCGTCGCGACGTCGACGCACTCGATCCCGAGCTCGTCGCGTAGCCGCGTACGGCCCGCTTCGCTGGGCTCGACATGGCGGACGGCATAGTCGCTGGCCTGGAGATTGCGCGAGAGCCGCGCCCCCATTTTCCCGCCCGCGCCGAACAGCGCAATCGCCTGCATTATATGTCCTCCAAGTTTCTCTATTTGCATTGATGGTATGATGGTATGATGAGTAACACAAGCGTTTGCGTAGCCAATTGCGCGTCGGTCGAAGAGGCGGCAAATGGCCCGGGGAGATGATGTGGCTGAAGCCGAAGCGGATCTGCTGCTCGCCCTTTACGGCACCAGTGTGCCGCCCGCCGTCGCACGCCGCTTCACGATCGGGCGAATCGCATTCGAGCTGATCGACTGCAATCTGCGCGCGATTCGCGTCGATGGCGCCGAAGTGGTGCGCGGTATTCAGTATCTGGTGCGGGACCGTGACTGGGGCACGCTGACGCCGGCGATCCGCGGCCTGGAAGTGAAGGAAGGCGCCGAGGAGCTTCGTATCGGCTATGCCGTCGATTGCACCGGCCCCGATGGCGATCGCCTGCGCTATGTCGCGCGCATCACCGCGCGCAGCGATGCGCTGGATTTCACCGTCGAGGCCGACGCGATCGATGACGTCACCGTCAATCGACTCGGCTTCTGCGTGCTCCATCCCGCCGGCCTCGCGGGCGCCTCACTCCGCGTCGAGCATGGCGATGGCAGCGTCCAGGATGCTTGTTTCCCAGCGCTGATCGATCCGTGGCAGCCCTTCACCGACATCGCGGCGCTGATCCACCGGCAGGACGGCGTGACCGTCGCGTGCCGGTTCGACGGCGACGCCTTCGAGATGGAAGACCAGCGCAACTGGTCGGACGCGTCGTACAAGACCTACGTCCGCCCGCTCGCCAAGCCGTGGCCCTACGTCGTGCCGGCCGGATCGGTCGACCGGCAATCGGTGCGGCTCGAGATCGGGGGCGCGGTCGCCCCGCCGGCGCGGCCCGATTCGGACGCCATCGAAATCGAGGTGGGCGAGACCATCGGCGCAATGCCGCGCATCGGCCTGGCGATCACTCCCGGCGAGGCGGAGACCAGCCTCGCCGAACGCGCCGCGCTGCGCGAGAGCGGTGTGCAGGATCTGCTGCTGAGCTTCTCAGCGCAGGCCGGAGATGGCCTCGCCGAAATGCAGGCGCTGGCGCGCGCAGTCGACGGCCTGCCGCATCGCATGACGCTCGAATGCGTGATAGCGGCGGCCGGCGACCTGGATGCCGAGCTGCAGGCGATCGCCGGCCATGTCGCGCGCGCCGGGCTGCGCCTCGACGCCGTCGCGGTCTATCCCGCGGCCGACCTGCAATCGACTCCGCCGGGCAGCGAATGGCCCGCCTGTCCGCCGCTCGCCGACATCTACGACGCGGCGCATCGAGCCTTTCCGGGGCTCCCGCTCGGCGGCGGCATGTACAGCTATTTCACCGAATTCAATCGCAAGCGCCCGCCGCTCGACCGGCTTGATTTCGTCAGTCATGCGACTTGCCCGATCGTCCATGCCGCCGACGATTGCAGCGTGATGCAGTCGCTCGAGGCGATCCCGCACATCCTGCGCTCGGCGCGCGCGATCGTCGGCGGCACGCCCTATCGGCTCGGCCCGGTGACGATCGGGATGCGGCAAAACCCCTACGGGTCGCGTACCATGCCCAATCCCGGGCGCGAGCGAGTCGCGATGGCGACCGTCGACCCGCGCCAGGACGGCCGCTACGCTGCCGCATGGACGCTCGGCTATGCCGCGGCCACCGAAGCCGCGGCGCTGGATACGCTGACGCTGGGTGCGCTGACCGGGCCCCTCGGCGTGATCGGGAATAATGGCCCGCGGCCGGTATTCGCAGCAATTCGGATGCTGGCAGGACTGGCTGGATGCGAGCGGCAGGCATGCCGCTCATCGGCGCCGGATCGAGTCGCAGCGATTGCGGCGGGCGGAAAGCTCGTCCTGGCCAACCTCACCCCGCATGCGCAGAGGGTGCGCGCGGCAGGCGCGGAAATTACGCTCGAACCATTCGAGATCGCCGCGGTCTAGCCCGCCGCGCCGCTCTCCCGATGCGCATAGAGATGGTTCGATCGGGCGAGGTGACGCGTCAGCGCCTGCTCGGCGCCGTCGGGATCGTGTGCCTCGATTCGATCGATCACTTCGGCGTGCTCGGCCAGGGTCTGGTCACTCCGGCCCTGCCAGATCAGCATATGCGTGTGATATTCCTGGAGCCAGCCGAGCATCATCTCGCTCACAGCGACATAGATCGGGTTGCCGG
>JAEWCK010000125.1 GCA_023390675.1 Pseudomonadota bacterium | reverse complement strand
CATCGCCGGGCTGCTCGGCCCCGCCGACATGGCGATGGTCGGCGGCACCGCGCTCTTCTTCGACCGGGCGCGTCAGGTCAGCGGCGCGGGCAATTCGGTATGGACGCTCGCGCCCTCGGGCCAGCTCGGAGCCCGCTACGACAAGGCGCACCTCGTGCCCTATGGCGAGTATCTCCCGATGCGCCCCCTGCTCGAGCCGCTCGGCCTTGCCCGCCTCGTGATGGGCGATATCGACTTCGTCCCCGGCCCCGGCCCGCGCAGCCTCGACGTTCCCGGCTTCGGCAGGGCGGGGATCGCGATCTGCTACGAGATCATCTTCTCCGGCAGCATCGTCGACCGGCGCCACCGTCCCGACTTCCTGTTCAACCCTTCGAACGACGCCTGGTTCGGCCGCTGGGGTCCGCCCCAGCATCTGGCGCAAGCGCAGTTGCGCGCGATCGAGGAAGGCCTGCCGATCCTGCGCGCCACCCCCACCGGCATCTCCGCAGCGATCGACGCCTATGGCCGCGTCCTCGATTCCGTGCCGCTCGGCCGCGAAGGCGCGATCGAGCTTCCTTTGCCCCCTGCACGTCCGCCGACGCTGTTTGCGCGCCTCGGCAACTGGCTCGCGCTGATCGCAGGATTGCTGTTCGTCGCCTTGGCGATTGCCTTCCGCCGCTTGCGCCGCTAGGGGCGCATATAAGGAAAGCTTTATATGGCATGGCAACGGCCGGGCTTTCCTCCCAATCTCAGAGGAAAACCATGCGTTCCAACTATCTCTTCACGTCCGAATCGGTCTCCGAAGGCCATCCCGACAAGGTCTCGGACCAGATTTCCGACGCGATCGTCGATCTGTTCCTGTCGAAGGACCCCGAAGCCCGCATCGCCTGCGAGACGCTAACGACCACCCAGCTGGTCGTCCTCGCCGGCGAAATCCGCGGCAAGGGTATCATGGACACCGAGGGCAATTGGGCTCCGGGCGTCAAGGAAGAGGTCGAGAAGACCGTCCGCGATACCGTAAAGCGCATCGGCTACGAGCAGGAGGGCTTCCACTGGGAGACGCTGCGCTTCGAGAACAACCTGCATCCGCAGTCGGCGCACATCGCCCAAGGCGTCGATGCCTCGGGCAACAAGGACGAGGGCGCCGGCGACCAGGGCATCATGTTCGGCTTCGCCTGCGACGAGACCGCCGACCTGATGCCGGCGACGCTCGACTACAGCCACAAGATCCTCGAGGCGATGGCCGCCGACCGCCATTCGGGCGCTGCGCCGTTCCTCGAGCCCGACACCAAGAGCCAGGTCACGCTGCGCTTCGAGAACGGCAAGCCGGTCGCGGCGACCGCGATCGTCGTCTCGACCCAGCACGGCAAGGGCTATGACGAAGGCGACAAGGAAGCCGAGCTTCACGCCTACGTGAAGGGCGTCATCGCCAGGGTCATCCCCGCCGAGCTGCTCGGCGACGAGACCGTCTACCATATCAACCCCACCGGCTCGTTCGAGATCGGCGGCCCCGACGGGGACGCGGGCCTGACCGGCCGCAAGATCATCGTCGACACCTATGGCGGCGCGGCCCCGCACGGCGGCGGCGCCTTCTCGGGCAAGGACCCGACCAAGGTCGACCGTTCGGCGGCGTACATCACGCGCTATCTCGCCAAGAACATCGTCGCCGCGGGCCTCGCCAGGCGCTGCACGATCCAGCTCACCTATGCGATCGGCGTCGCCAAGCCGCTGTCGCTCTATGTCGACACGCATGGCACCGGCACGGTCGAGGATGCGAAGATCGAGGAAGCGATCGGCAAGATCGCCAAGCTCGGCGGCATGACCCCGCGCGGCATCCGTACCCATCTCGGCCTCAACAAGCCGATCTATGCGAAGACCGCGGCATACGGCCATTTCGGCCGCAAGGCCGAGGGGGACTTCTTCCCTTGGGAGCGCACCGACCTGGTCGAGGATCTGAAGGCCGCGCTCGCCGCCTGATCGTCCGGCACGGAAAAAGCGAGGGGCCGGAGGCGCTTGTCCTCCGGCCCCTTTGCTTTGGCCGCGAGTTCTAGCGCCGCCGGCGGTCGGGATCGCGCAGGTCTATCCGGATCACGCCCTGCGCGGGGTCGCGTTCGAAGAACGCCACCACATCACGGCCCTTATTATCCTTGGCGACCTCCGCCATCTTGCGCACGCGAAGCATGCCGTCATCGATTTCGGTTTCTTCGGGAATGCGCACCAGCAGCGTCCGCGTGAAGAAGGGGCGCCTTTCATTGTCGAGCGAAATCTGAAAGCCCGCGACGAACGTCGGATGCGCGCGAAAGGGCTCCTGAAAGGTGAAGATATCGAGCCCCTGCCCCTTCTCCATGTCGCCGGCCATATAGATGTTGTTGCCCATCGGAACGACGATGCCGTCCGATTCCTTGGGCTCGCCCATGGTATCGTAGTGCCGGGTGCGAAATTCGCGCGCGCCGCCCGATTGCGCTCTTTCGGCGATCGAGAGCCGCGAGACGAGAATGTCGCCTTCGTAGATCGACCAGCGATAGCATAGATAGTCGCCGTCGAGCTTCTGGTAGGCGACGGCCGCGACCGAGGGCGGCACTCCAAGCATCTCCAGGATCGCGGTGTAACCGAATGAAACCAGGGTTTGATATTGTTCGCTTTCGTGGTCGATCGCCTCCTCGACGACAAGCCCGGCGTAGCATTCCTGGACCTCAGCGAACGCGGCGCGCGCTTCGGACGGAAATAGCAAGTGATCGGCGAGGATATAGGCGGTTAGCCTGCGCAATCCGGCGCTCAGACGGGGCACGCCGTCATTGTTCCCGTCGCGGCGCAAGGTCTCGCGCAAAGCCGGGCCCTCCATCCCGGCGTTGCGAGCGATTTGCGGGACCGTGAGCCTTGCCGCGATCAGGCTTCGGACGACCTTGCAATTCGCCGCGTTGATTCGGGCGATCTCGTCCTTGGGCAATTTATCGAGCTTCGAGGGTTCGTAGTTCAT